>NZ_JBXVPZ010000302.1:0-12019 GCF_057961495.1 Streptomyces sp. P5F9
CCTACGCCCCATCCCCCCGCGGCGCAAACGCGTCCAAAACCTTCCCCAACGCCATATCAAACACCGCATCCAGATCAATAGGCCCCGGATCCTCCATGAACGCCGCAGCCATCCGCGGATACGCCCCACCCGCGATCTGACTCCCCAGGTACGCGATCCGCACCGCGTTCTCCTGCTCCTCGGACCACGGCAACGACCGAGACCGCTCAGCAGTCGCCAGCTCATTGCTCACATACATCGTCACAACCCCGTTGAGCAGCCCGACGAGCTGCATCTTCGTGCCGTACGACGCCTCGACCGGATCGAGACAGGCGAGGCAGTGCTCCAGATACCGCAGCGCGTTGGGGCTGAAGCCATACACCGGTGACATCAGCCGAGGCAGCCAGGGATGCCGATGCATCAGCGTCCGCGTCTGATGCGCGACCCGGATCATGTCCGCCCGCCAGTCCCCCGACGGCTCCCACAACTCGTGCTCGCCGCTGACCGCGTCCACCATCAGCTCGTACAGGTCCTCCTTGCGGGGGACGTAGTTGTACAGCGACATCGTCCCGCACCCCAGCTCGGCTGCGACATGCCGCATGGAGACCGCGTCCAGCCCCCCACCGTCGGCGATCCGCACGGCCGCCGCCGCGATGTCCACGCGGCGGAAGGCCGGCTTCGGCCCCCGCCCCGCACGCTCGGGGCGCGCCCAGATCACTTCGGGTACGGCCGCTCGGTCCGCCATTGATCATCACCTCGACCACCATGCTAGTTACGTACAGCGTACGTAGTGCGCTATGGTCGACCCATGACTACTACGTACGCTGTACTTAGTGAAGGTCTGGAGAAGCGCTTCGGCGCTGTGCGCGCCGTGCGCGGGCTGGACCTGGCGGTGGCGCAGGGCACGGTCTGCGGAGTCCTCGGGCCCAACGGCGCGGGCAAGACCACGGCCGTACGGCTGCTCACCACACTGCTGCGGCCCGACGCGGGCTCCGCGCGGATCGCCGGGCACGATCTGGTCCGGGAGGCTTCGGCCGTACGGCGTCGGATCGGCGTCACCGGGCAGTACGCGTCGGTCGACGGCGACCTCACCGGGCGGCAGAACCTGCGGCTGTTCGCGCGGCTGCACCGGGTGCGGGGTCCGGCGGAGCGGGCCGGTGAGCTGCTGGACCGCTTCGGCCTGACCGAGTCCGCCGACCGGCCCGCGTCCACCTACTCGGGCGGGATGCGCCGCCGACTCGACCTCGCGGCGAGTCTCATACGACGCCCCGACGTGCTGTTCCTCGACGAACCGACGACCGGGCTCGACCCGGCCAGCCGGAACCGGATCTGGGACGCCGTACGGGACCTGAAGAGGGAGGGTACGACCGTGCTGCTGACCACGCAGTACCTGGAGGAGGCCGATCAACTCGCCGACGACATCGCCCTGGTGGATCAGGGGCGGGTCGCGCACAGCGGTTCACCGGCTCAACTGAAGGCGCTCATCGGGACGTACGCCGAGGTCGTCGTCGCGCACGCGGCCGCCCTCGCGAAGGCGGCCGGAGTCCTCGACCAACTCACCGGCGCCGAGCCGTCGTTCGACCACGAGCGGAACGCCGTCGGCGCGGTCACCGGCGATCCGACGCTCACGCTCCCCCGGCTGGTCCGCGAACTCGACGCGGCCGGTGTGCCGTTGATCGACGCGAGCATGCGACCACCGACCCTCGACGACGTGTTCCTCCGCCTCACCGACAGGGAGCCGGGCACCCCCACCGACATCGAGGAGCGTGCCGCATGAGCACGCTGGCGTACGACGGCACCGCGATGCTCGGCCGGCAGTTGCGGCGGGTGCGGAACAACCCGGCGCTGGTGATCCTCACCCAGACCATGCCGATCACGATGCTGCTGTTCTTCGGGTACGTCTTCGGCAGCGCACTCGCGATGCCGGGTGACGCGTACCGCTCCTACCTCGTCCCCGGCCTGCTGGTCGCGACCGCCGCCAACGGCATCATGACGGGCATGTTCCAGGCGGCCCAGGACTCGCACCGGGGCGTGACGGACCGCCTCCGCACCCTGCCGATGAGCAGGGCGGCCGTTCCCCTCGGGCAGGCGACCGCCGACCTCGTCGTCACCGCGGCCGGCACCGTGCCGTTCCTGCTGGTCGGCCTCGCGGTGGGCTGGCGGATCGAGGGCTCGGCGCTCCAAGCCGCCGCTGCCGTGGGCCTGTTGCTGCTGTTCCGGTTCGCCTGCGCCTGGGTCGGCATCCTGCTCGGCCTCGTCTCCCGCAGCGAGGAGGCCGCCGGTCAGCTCGGCAGCGCGACCTTCATGCTGCCGCTGCTGTCCAACGCGTACATCCCGACGGACCGGCTGCCGGGCTGGCTGCGCACCCTGGCCGAGTGGAACCCCATCAGCGCGGTGACCACGGCCTTGCGGTACCTGTTCGGCAACTCCCCCGTCCCCGAGGGCGCCGCCTGGCCGGTGGCCCATCCGATCGCCGGTTCGCTGGCGTGGTGCGCCGTGCTGATCGCGGTGTTCGCTCCGCTCGCCGTGCACCGGTACGGGCACGGCGAGCGGTGAACCGCTACCGCTGAGGCGGCAGTTCGGGCCCCAAGGACGAGAACTTCTCCTGGGACACCACCCGTTGGGGCGGCCAGGTGATGTTGGCCGGTGGCCAGGTCTGGCCGGTCCTCTCCAGGAACCACTCCGGGGGTTCGTACATGGGCGGTTCGTAGCCGTCGGGCAGCGCCGTCCGCCATGCGACGCCCTCCGTACGCTCCTTGAACTCGTCCTTGATCGCCTTGAGTTGTTCCGGCTGGGTGAGGAGGTCGATCGCCGTCGCCGTGAGGTATCGGGCGGCGGCGATGACGGTTGCCCGGCCGGGTGCCGACGCCGCGCAGGACGTGAGGGCCCAGGTGTGCAGCTTGCTGCCGATGGGGGCGAGGGCGGCGCCCATGGAGACGGTCGGCACGTTCCAGCTGATGTCGGCGACGTCCGTGGAACCGCCGCCCAGGAACACGGGGTTGGGCGGGGCGAGTTCAGCGATCTCGGTGTGCAGGCCCTTCTGCGGAAGGCCGAGGGACTCCTGCAGGTCCCGCGCCAACTGCTGTGCCTCCTCGGTGAATTCGGGCGGGCCGAGCTGACGCATGTTGTCGTACATCAGCTCCGCGAAGGCCCTGGAGGGGAGTTGGTTCCAGCAGGCGGCGGTGATGCGGTGCCGTACCGATGTCTGCGAGGCCTTCGCCGCCGCCTCGGAGACGGCGATCACCTTGTCGAGGAGGACCTGGACGCGGGCGGGGCTGCCTTCGCGGACGTAGTAACTGATCTCCGCGATCTCGGGGGTGACGTTCGGGATGTCACCGCCGTTGTTGATCACCCAGTGGAGGCGTCCGCTCGGCGCGACACTCTCCTCGCGGAGGAACTCGGAGAGGGTCGCCATCATCACGGCCGCGTCCAACGCGCTCTTGTTGCCGAGGGGATGACCTCCGTGACCTGCCACGCCCAAGAAGGTGAAGGTCACCGCCGTCATCGCGGTGCTGGTGCCCCAGCCGGTGGCGTTGGAGGTCGAGGGGTGCCAGTCGAGGAAGGCGTCGAGGCCGTCGTAGACGCCCTGGCTGACCGCGTAGGTCTTGCCGATCAGGTTCTCCTCGGCGGTCGAGCCGAAGAACCTGACGGTGACCGGGAGTTGGTGCCGTCGTGCTGCCTGCGCCACGGCTGCCGCGGCCGCTGCCGCCGCCGTGCCGAGGACGCAGTGGCCGCAGCCGTGTCCGGGGCCGTAGCCGGGTGCGAACGGGTCGTGGACGTACTCGCGCGGGTCGTGGTGGCCGACGCCGCTGTGCTGGGAGAGGCCGGGCAGCGCGTCGTACTCACCGCTGAAGCCGAGGACCGGGCCGCCGGTGCCGTGGGAGAAGGTCGCGGTGAAAGCCGTGGGGAAGCCGGCCGTGCCGAACTCGACCTGGAATCCGGCCTGTTCGAGGAACGCGGCCTCGGCGAGCGACGAGTTCCACTCGCGCAGGCTGAGTTCGGCGTGCTCCCAGATCTCGGAGTTGAGGGCGGTGATCCGGTCCGTGTGCTCCGCTATCCAGTCCAGCGCGGTCGTCTTGGCGGGGCTGTCCCGGGCCAGGCCCGCGGGCGGGACGTAGGCCGGGACGGTGGTGTGGGCGGAGGCCGCCATCACCGGGTCGCCGGCGGTCGTCGTCTCGTGTTCGTGCTGGTCGTGGGGGTCACACACGTGCGCCTCCGGGAGCGGCGGGGATCGGTGCATCGGCCATACGAATCATGCTCCCCACATGACAAAGGTGTCAGGCTCGGGACATGATCCCCGGCATGGAGCCCTTGCCGCTGCCCCTGGAGGGCATCACCGTCGTCGCCGTCGAGCAGGCCGTCGCCGCCCCCTTCGCCACCCGCCAGCTCGCCGATCTCGGCGCCCGGGTGATCAAGGTCGAGCGGATCGACGGGGGTGACTTCGCACGCGGTTACGACACGGCGGCCGGCGGTCTGGCCTCGCACTTCGTGTGGTGCAACCGGGGCAAGGAGTCCATCGCGCTGGATCTGAAGGATCCGCGCGGGCTGGACGTCGTACGTCAACTCGTCGCCGACGCCGACGTGTTCGTGCAGAATCTCGCGCACGGAGCCGCGGCCCGGCTCGGGCTGGACTCGGCGACGCTGTGCGCGGCGCATCCTCGGCTGGTCGCCGTGGACATCTCCGGGTACGGCCCGAGCGGCCCGTACGCCGACAAGCGGGCCTACGACATGCTCGTGCAGTGCGAGGCGGGGCTGGTGTCGGTGACCGGAACGCCGGAGCAGCCCGTGAAGGCGGGGATTCCGGCCGCCGACATCGCGGCGGCCATGTACGCCTTCTCAGGCGTGCTCGCGGCGCTCGTGCGCCGGGGTGCGACCGGGTGCGGTGGGCCCGTCGAGGTGTCGATGCTGGACTCGCTCGCGGAGTGGATGGGGCATCCGTTGCATCACGCGATGCACGGCGGAACTCCCCCGGCGCGCACGGGACTTGCGCACGCCGTCATCGCGCCGTACGACGCCTATCCCACGGCGGACGGCGGGCGGGTGCTGCTGTCGGTGCAGAACGACCGGGAGTGGCGGCGGCTGGCCGAACAGGTCATGAAGAGGCCCGAGTTGGGGACCGATCCCGACTTCGCCACGAACGCGGCGCGGGTCGTGAACCGGGAGCGCACCGACGGCCTCGTCGGTGAGGCGCTGGGTGGGCTCGGCGCCGACGAGGCCGTGGGGCTGCTGGAGCGCGCGGGTGTGGCCTGCGCGCGGCTCAGGGACGTACAACAGCTGGCGGAGCACCCGCAGTTGGCGGCCCGGGAGCGGTGGCGGCAGGTGGGTTCGCCGGTCGGGTCGCTGCGGGCGCTGCTGCCGCCCATCACCTTGCCGGGCGGAGGCGAGGCGCGGATGGGCGACGTGCCCGCGCTCGGGGAGCACACCGTGGCGCTGCTGCATGCCGTGGGGATGGCGGACGTAGAGATCGCAGCACTGCGCCGGGACGGTGTGGTCGCCTGAGCGCGGGCCCCCGGGAACTCCCCGGGGACGCCGAGGACTTGCTCAGCGCCCGCCGAAGAGCGAACGGCGCAGCCTGCGCAGCGGCGCGAAGAGCTTGACCCGGCTCACTCGGGTACCTGTGGCACTGCGTTCCTGCGTGGTGTCACGCGAGGTCAGCTCACGCATCAGCGAGGTCGCCTCTGCCGTCTCGCGCTGCGGGACGACGGGGCCGCCCAGCACTGAGAGATGGCGGTCGAGACGCGAACTGGTCGCGCTGCTCCCGCACGTGATCGCAGGGACCCTTGCCCTGCTGCGCACTATCTGTTCCATGTCACTCCCCACCCGCGTACGACTCCACCCGGCCCGGGCAGGGTAACCCTATCGCCCCAACCGAGCACTCGTGTATCGAGGTCTCGGGATTCACCTTCCCCGTAAGGGTGTTGACGACCCCTCCTTGATTACTCTCCGAATCCAACCGATTTCAGGGCGAGTTGGACAACTGGCTGCGTTGTGGGCTGTGCTGAGCCTCCGTCGGGCTCGACGGTCACTGCGAGTGATGTTGCAGTTTTGTCGAGTCCGGTGGCGATCAAGGGCGTGTCGTCCTTGAAGAGCCCGAGGGAGCGCGGTTGCACATCGGGGCGCATCAGCCACAGTTGATGCACGCGCCCGCTCGGCAGCGCGCCGTACCCGCTCAGGGTGACGACCGCGCGCCCCTCCGAGGCGGAGGCGATCACGCCGATGCTCCGGCCCGCGGTGTCCGCGCCGGTGGTCGCACGGGCGTCGGGAGCTGCGAGAACGTGTGCGATGTCACGTGACTGCGCCTGCGCGGCGTCCAGCTTGTCCTGTGTCTTGTTCGCCTGCACGGCGAAGAGCGAGGCCACGACGAGGGCGGCGGTGGCCGTAGCGGTGGCGAACGGCACGAAGAACGGGCGCCGTTGGGGTACGCGGGCGCGCGAGGCCTGCGGCTGTGTGCCCCACACATGGGCCGGCAGCCGGGGTGTGTACTCCCGCGCCTGTGGTTCTCGCACATGTTCCCGTAGGGGTCCGGGCTCCTGCGGGGTCTGCCGTACGGCGGCCAGCACGCGGTCGCGCATGGCGAGCGGCGGCTGGGCCACCGTGGACCAGGCGAGGCGGACCGCGTCCTCGGTCATGGCCCGCACCTCCTCGGCGCAGCGGTCGCAGCCCTTGAGGTGTTTCTCGAACTGGCGGCGCTCGCCGGGTTCGAGGGCGTCCAGGGCGTAGGGGGCCGCGAGCGAGTGGAGATCCCCCCGGCCGAACAGTCGGGCGAGGATGCTCATGCGACACCTCCCAGGCAGTCGCGCAGCCGGGTGAGTCCGTCACGCATGCGGGTCTTGACCGTGCCCAGCGGCAGCGAGAGCCGCTCGGCCACTTCACGGTACGTATAGCCGTCGTAATAGGCGAGGGTGACGGACTGCCGTTGCAGAGCCGTGAGGCGGTCCAGGCAGCGGCGCACCAACTGCCGTTCCATGCCTGCCTCGACCTCCTCGGTCACCTGGTCGAAGGCGGGGTGGTGGGAGCGACGGGCCTCGCGCTGCTCGCGTTCGCCGGCCGCGCGGGCGCTGCGCACCCGGTCGACGGCCCGGCGGTGGGCGAGGGTGAGGACCCAGGACAGGGCGCTGCCCCGGCCGGGGTCGAAGCGGGCGGCGGACCGCCACATCTCCAACAGCACTTCCTGCGACACCTCCTCGGACTGCGCCGGGTCGCGCACCACCCGGCGCACCAGTCCGAACACCGGCCCGGACACCAGTCCGTACAGCTCCTCGAAGGCCCGTTGATCACCTGCCGCCACCTGCACCAGGAGCTCGTCGGCCTCCACCCGTCCCCCACTCTTCGACCGCACGCGGCCCATCCCCTCATCACATCCCGTCACACGAGGCGTTCGTAGCGAACACCTCTACGGATGGGTTACGGATCAGCGCGCCCAAAACGCGGGTCAAGGGACGGATTGGAAGGCGCCAAAAAAACTTTTCAGGTTTGACCAATCCGTCCCGGCACCTGCTCCGAATCACCGTGCGTCAGGCAAGTTGGCACTGAGGACGGACGGCATGACACCTATCTCCAGGAGCGGTGCGGGACGCAGGAAGCTCGCGGCCCTCGTATGTGGCGCGCTGGCCGCCGGGGGGCTCGCAGCCGCCGGTACGGCCGCGCTGGAACCGGGAGTGGCCTCGGCCTCCTCCCACCGTGAGGCGCCCCTCATCTCGGGGACCCCCCAGTACGACAACACGGACCTCTACGCGTTCGTCAGCCCGGACAAGCCGGACACCACGACGATCGTGGCGAACTGGATCCCGTTCGAGGAGCCCGCCGGCGGCCCGAACTTCTACCAGTTCGCTGACGACGCCCAGTACGACCTGCACATCGACAACAACGGTGACGCGCTGGACGACTTCATCTTCCGCTACACCTTCAGCACACAGATCAAGAACAAGAAGACGTTCCTCTACAACACGGGTCCGGTGACCAGCCTCACCGACCCGGACCTCAACATCACGCAGTCGTACGACATCGAGCTGATCAAGCTGAAGAAGGGCAAGGCGGTCTCCGAGACGAAGGTCGCCGACGACATCCCGGCGGCGCCCTCGGACGTCGGCGACGCGTCGATGCCGGACTACGCGAAGCTGCGCTCCCAGGCGATCTACAAGACGGCCAACGGCGGCGCGACCTTCGCGGGCCAGGCCGACGACCCGTTCTTCGCGGACCTGCGCGTCTTCGACCTGCTCTACGGCGGCAACCTGAGCGAGGTCGGCAACGACACCCTCAAGGGCTACAACGTCAACACGATCGCCCTCCAGGTGCCGAACGACCTGATCCGGCAGTCCAAGTCCCGCCCAACCGTGGGTATTTACTCCACGACCCAGCGCAAGAACGCCAAGGGCTACTACACGCAGGTCTCGCGGCTGGGCAACCCGTTGGTCAACGAGGTCGTCAACCCGCAGAAGGACAAGGACAAGTTCAACGCGTCCGAGCCCAAGGACGACGCGCAGTTCCTGAAGAACGTGACCGAGCCCGAGATCCCGAAGCTCATCGAGTCGATCTACAAGATCAAGGCGCCGAGCGAGCCGCGCAACGACCTCGTCAGCGTGTTCCTCACGGGCGTCAAGGACCTCAACACGCTTCAGCCGTACGCGAAGCCGTCGGAGATGCTGCGCCTGAACACGTCGATCGCGCCGGCCGCGCACCCCAAGCGCCTCGGTGTCCTGGACGGCGACACCGCGGGCTTCCCGAACGGGCGCCGGCTCACCGACGACGTGATCGACGAGGCGCTCCAGGTCATGGAGGGTGAACTCGTCGGTTCCAAGAACGACTTGGGCGACGCCGTCGACAAGAACGACAAGGGCTTCGAGAAGTACTTCCCGTACGTCGCCGAGCCCACCTCGGGTTCCCGCGGCCCGCTCGCCAAGGGCACGACCAGCGGCAGCGACGTCAAGAACCAGCTGGGCGACGCGTTGCAGCCTGCGGGTTCGTCCTCCGGCAGCGACAACATGATGCTGATGGTCGCGTCGGCGGCCTCGGGTGTCGCCGGCGTCCTGCTGATCGGCGCGGCCGTCGCGTGGTGGCGCCGCCGGATGACCCACCGCCCGTACTGAACCCCCTGAACTGGCGCGGCCCGCACAGTACCTTCCCCCACGGTGCGGGCCGCGCCACCCCGTGTCGCGACTTCCTTGAGCAGTACGGCACTTGACCCACGTATCCCCACGTATCCACCGATCCGCAGATCCACGGAACCACCCAGGCGATGGAGGAACGGCATGGCCCCGCGCGAGAACGACCACAAGCCGACGGAGGACGAGCAGCCGGCGGCGACACAGCGGGAGTGGGAGCGACTGTGGGAAGAGGGCGACGACTCGGGGGGCGAGGACGAGGGCGGCACGAAGGAGGACGCCGGGACGGAGGGTGAGCGGGACGCGGACGCGGACACCGAGGCCTCCGAGGCCGCGGTCGACGACGCGGACCAGGCCCCGACTCCCGTGCACGGCGACGCCGATGAGCCGGGCCACTCTCACGACCACGATCACGACCATCACCACGACCGCGATCACGACCATGCCGATGGCTCCACCGCCCCCCACAGCCACACGCACCCCCACCTCGGCGACGAACGCATCGCCGCCGTACGCCGAGTGGCCGCCGCGAGCCGCCGCTGGCGAACCGTTCAACTCGCCGGGTGTGCCGCCCTGTTGGCCGTCGCGATGACCGCCGGCGCCATCGCCATCGGCGCGGCGAAGGACAGCGGGGCCACCGCGGTCGCCGCGTCCAGTGCCGTGTCGCCGGAGTTGCTGGCGAGCGGGAGTCTGGACGCGAGCATCGCCTCGTTGCAGGCTCATCTGCGCACGCAGCCCAAGGACTTCGACGGGTGGGCGACGCTCGGCCTTGCGTATGTGGAGCAGGCGAGGACGAAGGGCGACCCGTCCCGGTATCCGCAGGCGCAGGCCGCGTTGCAGCGCTCGTTGAAGATCTCGCCCGGCAACGAGAACGCCCTGGAGGGCCGCGCCGCGCTCGCCGCCGCCCGGCACGAGTTCGCGGAGGCGCTGACCTACGCGGACCGGGTGCTGAAGGAGAACCCGTACAGCGAGCGCGCCCTGTGCTCGCGTATCGACGCGCTCGTCGAACTCGGCCGCTACGCCGACGCGGAGAAGGCCGCCGACCTCGCCGACGCCCGCAAGCCCGGCGTCCCGGTGTTCACCCGGTACGCGTACGTGCACGAGCTGCGCGGTGACGTGACCACGGCCCGCAAGGTCCTGGAGCAGGCCCTCGCGGCCGCCACCTCCCCCGGCGACATCTCGTACGTGGCCGGCACGCTCGGCCAACTCGCCTGGAACCAGGGCGACTACAAGACGGCCCTGAACGACTACGGCCGCGCCCTCGCCGCCGACGAGAACTACCTCCCCGCCCTGGAGGGCCGCGCCCGCGCCCAGGCCGCCCTGGGTGACCGCGCGGAGGCCATCAAGGGCATGGAGCTGGTCGTCTCCCGCTACCCGCTGCCCCAACCCCTCGTGGAACTCGGCGAGTTGTACGAGAGCCGGGGCGCCGCGGGCGACAGGGCGAAGGCCGACGACCAGTACGCGCTCGTCGACGCCTGGATCGCGCTGGCCCGTGCCAACGGCGTCAACGCCGACCTTGACACCGCGCTCGCCGCCGCCGACCACGGCAACATCAAGTCCGCCCTGAAGGCAGCCCGCGCCGAATGGGCCCGCCGCCACACCGTGCACACCGCGGACGCCCTCGCCTGGGCCCTGCACGTCAACGGCCTCGACAAGGAGGCCCTCCCCTACGCCCGCCGGGCCACGGCCACGAACTACCACAACGCCTCGTTCATCTACCACCTCGGCATGATCGAACTCGCCACCGGCCACAAGGCGGACGGCCGCGCCCACCTGGCCAAGGCCCTGAAGCTGAACCCGGGGTTCTCGCCGCTGGGCGCGAGCAAGGCCCGTAAGGCGTTGGAGGCGACCAAGTGACGCCGGTCCGCCGCCTGTTGGCTTCCGCGGCGGCCGTCCTCACCGCCGCCGGCGCGCTCCTCCTGGTCCCCACGGCCGCCGCTAGCGCGCACCCCCTCGGCAACTTCACCGTCAACCGCTACGACGGACTCGTCGTCGCCCCGGGCCGGCTGCGCGTCACGCACATCGAGGACCTCGCCGAGATCCCGGCGACCCAAGTGAAGCCGGAGATCAAGCAGTTGGGCATGACCGAGTGGGCCCGGCAGCGGTGCGACAAGGCCGCCGAGGGCAGCAAGGTCACCGTCGACGGCCGTACGGTCGCTCTCACGCCCGGCAGCAGTACCGCGCGGCTGCGTCCCGGGCAGGCCGGGCTCAACACCCTGCGCGTGGAGTGCAGTTCGACGGCCGCGCTGCCCAAGGGCAAGACAGTCACCCTCGGTTTCCACAGCGCGGGGCTGACCACCGGCCCGGGCTGGCGGGAGATCACCGCGCGCGCCGACCGGATGACGCTGACGAAGTCGGATGTGGCGAAGAAGTCGATCTCGCACGAACTCACCGGCTATCCCAAGGACTTGCTCTCCTCCCCCGCCGACACCACGACCGCGTCCCTGCACGCGCGCCCCGGCGGACCGGCCCTCACCGACGCCGATCAGTCCACGTCGGAACCGCCCGCCGCCTCCGTGCTGCCGCGCGGCGCCGACCGCTGGACGCAGGCCCTGAACAACATCGTGGCCCGCCACCACCTCACGGTCGGCTTCGCCGCGCTCTCGCTGCTCATCGCCGTCGCCCTTGGCGCGATGCACGCGCTCGCGCCCGGTCACGGCAAGACCCTGATGGCGGCCACGGCGGCCGCGCGGGGCGGTCGCGCCCGGCTCAAGGACGTCCTCCCCCTCGCCGCGTCGGTCACCGTCACCCACACCCTCGGCGTGGTCGCCCTGGGCCTCCTGGTCACGGCAGGCTCCGCCGCGACCCCGTCGGTGATCGCCTGGCTGGGCATCGCGAGCGGCGTCCTGGTGCTCTTCGCCGGCGCCAACCTCGTACGCCGCGCCTGGCGCAACCGCCCACGCCCGCAAGCCACTTCACACCCCCGGCCGCATCCCCAC
>NZ_JBXVPZ010000303.1:0-11954 GCF_057961495.1 Streptomyces sp. P5F9
CGTGTCGGCGGCCAGGGGGTCGGGGTGCGGCTACGCAGGCAACGGTCTGTCCTGGACGACGTTCGTCATGACAAGGGTCGAAGTCAGGCGTTGGACGCCGGGGAGCCGGGCCAGTTGCTGGTCGTAGATGTCACGGGGTGGACAAGGTGTCGGGGGATAGGTCCGCCTCGTGCGTGGCTGCCCAGGAAGCGAGTAGGGCCAGTGCTTCTGCGGACGGGGAGCCGGGTTCTGCGGTGTAGATGGTGAGGGTCAGGCCCGGTTCGGCGGCCATCTCCAGGCCCTCGTAGGCGAGGGAGAGGTCGCCGACGACCCGGTGGTGGAAGCGTTTGGTTCCGGTGCCGTGGTTGCGCACGTTGTGGGCGCCCCAGCGGGTGCGGAACTCGTTGCTGCGGGTGCACAGCTCGCCGACGAGGTCGTGCAGGTCCTTGTCGTGGGGGTTGCGGCCGGCTTCGGTGCGCAGGATCGCCACCGCGGCATCGGCGAAGGTGTCCCAGTCGGGGAAGAAGCTGTGGGAGGCGGGGTCGAGGAAGTTGAACCGGGCGAGGTTCGCCTGGTTGCCCGGGGACGCGTAGACGTCGGCGTGGAAGGCACGGGCGAGCGGGTTGGCGGCGAGGATGTCCAAGCGGCCGTTGCGGACGAAGGCGGGGCCCGCCGTGATGGCGTCCAAGGTCCATTGCAGGCTGCGGTGGGGTGTCCACTGTTGACTGGTGCGGCGCCTGGGACGGCGGGTGAGGGCGTCGGAGCCGTCCGCGGCATGAGCCAGGTTGAGCAGGTGGGCACGTTCGGCGTCGTCGAGCTGGAGAACGCGGGCGACGGCTTCCAGGACGGCCGGGGATACGCCGGCGAGGTTGCCGCGTTCGAGTTTGGCGTAGTACTCGACGCTCATGTCGGCGAGGGCCGCCACCTCGCTGCGGCGCAGGCCGGGCACGCGCCGCCGGGGGCCGGAGGGCAGTCCTGCCCGTTCCGGGGTGATCTTGGCGCGCCGCGAGGTGAGGAACTCGCGGACTTCTTCACGGTTGTCCACACCTCGACGGTACGTCCGACGGACGGCCGGATGGATGGATGTACTGCTGGTACACCCCTTGATGGTGCCTCGCTCATCGCGCCGGACGGTGGTTACGTCGATGACGTGGTGCTTTCCGCCCGGCCGGGCAGTCGGGCTGGTGGACAAGCCCACGTCGGGCGTCGGACGGCACAGCACCGGGCCGGCAGCCCCCACCCCACGGCACAACACATGAGCAGGAGCAAGAACGTGGCACCGCAGCAGTCCCCCTCACAGCAGCTCGTCGGCGACATAACGCCGAAGCTGGCCGACTTGACCGACGACGTCCTGTTCGGTGACGTCTGGGAGCGTCCTGGCCTGTCCAAGCGGGACCGCAGCCTGGTCACCGTGACCGCTCTGACGGCGCTGTACCGCACCGACCAGCTCCGCTTCCACTTGCGGACCGCACTGGACAACGGCCTCAGCCGCGACGAGCTGGCGGAGATGATCACGCACTTGGCCTTCTACGCCGGCTGGCCGAACGCCATGAGCGCCGCCACCGTCCTGAAGGAAATCGTCGCCGAGTCCGGCAACTGACCGACCACGAACCTCCCCCCACTCCCGCAGCGGAGCCGCGGCGCCGCAGCGCGCCCGCAACACCCGCAGGAGTGGGGCTCCGGTCTCGCCCCCACTGACGCCTCCTGATCTCCACAGCCCCCCGATCACGAAACAGAGCAGCCATGGACCACATCACCGAAACGCCCACCATCAAGGGCCCGGCCGATCGCTTCACCGGCGACGTCTACCTCAACATGCTCCAGGCACCCGCCGAGCCGGGCCGCCTGGCCGTCGGGCTGGTGCGCTTCACGCCCGGCGCCCGCACCAACTGGCACTCCCACGCTCTGGGCCAGACCCTCCACGTCACCGACGGCATCGGCTTGGTCGGCACCCGCGACGGCAACATCGTCCGCGTCACCGCCGGGCAGACCATCACCTGCCCCGCAGGCCAGGAGCACTGGCACGGTGCCACCGGCACCACCTTCATGGCCCACATCGCCATGGTCGTCGGCGACGGCACCGGCGATGGCACCACCTGGCTCGAACCCGTCACCGACGAGCAGTACGGGCAGCCCTCCTGACCCTGGGTTCGGCAACCCCGTCATCCCTGCCACGTTCAACAACACCGGTGGGCTCGGCGGCCGCAGAAGCGGCGGCAGGTTATGTCCGGGCTCAAGCGAAGCGACTTATTGGGCACCGCTTCGTGGCTGTGGCTTTTCATCGAAGTCCAATTACTGAGGGCCCTCCGACGGCCATGTCGCAGGGCCCTCTGCCCGGCAGCCCCAAACGGGGGAGGGGGTCGTATGTGCGGAGAACCCCATGAGCTTGGAAGCCCGTGCCTGCCACGTTCCCGGAACCCACCGAGCCGACGGCCCGCACGAACCGGACATCAAGCGATCGAAGTCCTGCCCGGCGAGCGCGTTGGCTCGCCGGGGCATCTGTCGTGACGGGTCGCCTATGGAGTCGCCTGTCGGGTCAGAACTTCTTGAAGGCGACCTTCTTCCCTTGTTTGTCCAGCGGTTGGGGAGTGCTCAATAGTGTTCCGTCGGCCTTGTTCGGCCATCCCGGTGGTTCGATGAAGAACCAGTAGCGGCCGGTTGGCAGGCCGCTGCCCTCGGGGAACGGGACGGACTTCACCACGGTGTGGCTTGCCACTTTGATCGCGGTGGCATTGTCCGGGAGCGGTCCGTACACCACCAAGGCGCTTTGCGATGCGCCGGGCTCCTGTCCGCTTGCCCAATAACCATCGGATGGGTGGTCCCTGTTGAAGCCGCAGGCTCCGGACGACCAGTCTTCGCCAACCTTGGGCCCCTTGGGGCCGTTCACCATCAGGCACACCCCGTCGTCGCTCAGGTATGCGTCCAGCTCCCAGCGAACACCATGGGTCACGTGCTTGGACAACACTATGTAGTCCGGGAGGTGAGGGCCCTTTGCCGAACAGCCGACCAGAAACGCGGAGACCAGCAAGGCGACCGGTCCTGTGGTGAGCAGACGTCTCATGGCGCCGACCTGGATCCCGTCCACGCCGTTGATCTGCACATTGATGCTGCCGCCCGGCGCCAGTTGTGCCTCGGTGGCGCCTGTTCGGTCCCGTGTGTCGACCAGGCGGGTCTGCGTCACGGGGACGTAGCCGCCGGGTGTCGCTCCGGAGGACGACGACGTGAAGTATCCGCTGACATCGACGACCACGCCGACAGTCCCGGACGAGTTGTAGACGTCGACTTTCCCGTCGGACCCGGGCGCTACGAGAACGGAGTTGCTGATGGTCTGTCCGGAGTGGAAGTTCATCACCGACCCCGGACTGGGACGTGACGACCCGTCCGGCCACAATTCCATGTAGCTGGACGTCGAAGTCGGACCAACGGCCACCACGTTGAGGGACACGGCGGACACTCCGCTCGCCGGGATACCCCTTGCCCAAGCACCTGGAAGGACTTTGTCGTCGTGGCTCCGAGCGAGGACGAGATGCCGAGTCCCGACGAAGTGTCGACGATCTTGGCCGACGGAGAGATCGGCACGAACTCCCCGCCCGACCCGGAGGTGTCAGCCGCTGCTGAACCTATCCCTCCCAGCCCGGATGCGAGGAGTCCAGCGGACAACACCACCGCCAGACGTCTCCGGCCCATGCCGGGTCTTCGGTTCCGTCCCCTTTATCTATACGCGCGTCTTATGGACGCCCTGATCGATATCCCCATGGCTTGCCCCCCTCTTCGGTAAATTTCACCGAATCTTCCGGTAAGTCAGAACCATGATCCATCCAGCGCCTGCCAAGCCTTCCAAAAGGTTTCCCTGGCTCGCTGATCGCGCCCCCTGTATCCCGGTGTCCCGCGACATCGGGGCATCGCTGGCAGAGCGGGATCGGAGGGGGACGACAGCGCGGGTCTCCATCTTGTCCCGGTCCCGCTCGGCACCCAGCGTCGTTCCGCTCTTGCGATCCGCTGACACGCTCATCAGGGAGTTGGCCAAGCAGCCGAAGCAGGCCGGGCCGAACGGGAGGAGCTGGTGATCGCCAAGTGGACCCTGAACGGCAGGCGGTTGTCGGCCCTTCGCTCATCCTGGTCTGCGATGGCCGCGGCATCGTGGGAGTAGGGGTTCCAGCGGGCGGGGCGGTGCACGCCGAGGGCAAGATCGGGTTCCCACTCGGTGCCGAGGCGCGGCGGTGGAGGGAGGCACGACAGGGTGGTCACGGCCCTGTCAGATCGCGCCGGAAGTCGCGGATGACTGTGTACCTCGGTGCTGCCAGGCCAGGGTGATGGCGACGGCCACACCGCCGACGCCGACAGTGGCGGCGACAGCGGTGTAGCCGTAGGCGTCGGCGATGGGCCCGCCCGTGAGAGGAGCGAGGAGGTAGCCCAGGATGCCGATCTGGGACCAGAGGACCATCGCGGTGACGATGCGCTGTGCGGGTACGGCGTCGAGCAGGACCCCGATGGCGCCGGTGTTGGCCAGCCCTATGCCGCATCCCGCCACTGCCAGGGCGACGATCCACACCGGCACCGAGGAACTGGCCCCGGCGGCAGCGAGTCCGGCGATGACCAGCGCGGTCGAGGCCATTAGGGCCCGGCGCGGGCTGAGTCGGGCGGCCAGCGCGGCGGCGACGGTCACCAGTACCGAAGTCGCCGCGTAGAGCGCGCCGATCTGGGCCTGAGCGAGCTTGGTGCCGAAGTGCAGTGGCAGCACTCCTTCCAGGGTGCCCAGAGCCATCACCGCAAAGGCGATACCGGCGCTGGCCGCCCAGAACCCGCGTGAGTGCAGTGCCCGGCGGTCGGCGGTGAACGTCGTGCCATGTGCCGGCAGTTGCAGCGCCGACACGGGTACGGCCATCAGAAGGGTGAGAACGAGGTAGGCGGTGAAGGGTCCGTGCACGCCGTGGATGGAGCCGAGCAGGGGAGCCAGCAGGCCGCCCGCGGAGTAGGCGGCGAAGACGCGGCTCATGCACAGGTACTCCTGGCCGGGCCAGCTGGCCAGGGTGGTGAAGGTGATGCCCAGCCACAGACAGCCCGAGCCCAGCCCCATCAACAGGCGGGCCGGCGCGAGAACGGCCAAGTCCGTGTCGAGGCCGAACCCCAAGCTCCCCGTGGCGACCAGCCCGAGCCCGACCAGGATCACCGCTGCCGGTGCCCGGCGCCGCACTGCGGCGCCGCCCAGCGCGAAACCGGCGACCATGCCCAGCGGGAACGTGGCCACCAGCATCCCCATCACCGTGACACTGGCCCCGGTGCGCTGCGCGAGCCCAGGAAGCACCGGTGCGATCAGGCTGTACCCGGCCGCGTCCAGCACCCCCAGCCCCAGCAACACCGCATAGACCGCTGTCGAACGCCGCCCCGCCAGCGGCTCGGGCGCCGGTCCTTCGGCCATGGCGGTCGCGCTCATCGGGCCCTGCCCCGTCGACCTCGGCCATCGCCAGGCCCGGTCGGTGTGGGCGCGGGGCGGCCCATCACTACATCGGCGGCCGAAGGGAACGCCTCCACGCACTCCTGGTTGAGCTGGTAGCGGCTGAAGGAGCCCTCCCGCTCCACCATGACGAATCCCACGTCGGCCAGCCCCTTCAAGTGGTGCGACACCGTCGACTGGCCCACCTCCACCGCGGAGACGATCTGCCCGACCGTCAAGGGCACAGCACTGCGCGCCAGCAGCGTCACGATCTGAATCCGCGTAGCGTCGGCCAGCGCCTTGAACCAGCTCGCGTACTCCTCGGCCTCGGAACGTTCCAGGAGGTCACTCATCGGTAATCGACGATAATAGATAGGTGGGGGCCTGGCTGTCCCCGGCGCGTCGGCGATGCGATCCGTGCCTCCTGGCGTAGGTGCAAAGAGCCCCGAAGCTCCCCGCCAACCGGCCGCCTGGGAGCGCCAACTGCCATTGGGTGTAGGGAGATTGATGTAGCGCCGATCTGGCTCTGTTGCCTGACTGGGGCGTCCTCGGTTCGGTTACAGACCTGGCAACCGGGCGGGAGTTGGCCGGAACTGGGCCGTCTAGTTGGCCCGGAGGGGTTCTCCCACCCCGGGACCGGGCCTAGCGTCAGCCACCCAGTGCATAGGCATATGCACACAATGTGATCAACCTTACGGTGTGGGCCGACTTGGGCACATCCGGGGAAACAGGAGATCACCATGGCAGGACCCGTAACTCCTGGCAGGAGCTGGGCGCCGTACGCCTTGCTCGGTAGCCAGACCGAGGGCACGCCCGCCGTCGCTCCCAGCGCCGATGGACGGCTGCAGGTCTTCGTGCACGGCCCCGACCACGCACTCTGGACCGCCTATCAGACCCGCAACGGCCTCGCCTGGACGCCGTTCACCACCTTCGGCGGCGCCATGACCGACTCCCCTGCCGCGATCAGGCAGGGGAACGGCCTGCTCACCGTGGTCACCCGCGGACCCCACGGGGACGCGTGGTTCCGCTCCCAGAGCGTCATCGACAACGGCTGGCCGGACTGGGGCAAGTTCGGGGGGCAGATCATCGGCACGCCGGCCGTCGCGATCAACGACATGGGCACGGTCGAAGTCTTCGCCCGAGGCCTGGACGATGCCGTCTGGCACGCGCATCAGCTGCCCGTGAGCAACACATGGACCGACTGGACCCAACTCGGGGGCGGGACCATGACGACTCCGCTCGCCGGGCACGTGGACGGCCTCGGACGTTTTCACCTCTTCTGCCGCGGCCTGGACAACGAGATCTTCGACATCGTCAAGGACCACCACGGCGACTGGGGTTCGTTCGTCAAGCTCGCATCCAACGCGGCCGGATCGCCGGCCGTCGTCGAGACACCCGACCAGAGCCTGGAAGTCTTCTACCGGGGAACCGACAACCGGGTCTGGCACATCTACCAGGACCCCACTGGCGCCTGGCACCCGCAGCGGGCCCTCAACGGCCGGCTAAAGGACGACCCTTCCATCGTGATCGGCGCCGACGGGCGGGTGTACGTCTTCGTGCGCGGCTCGGACGACGGGCTGTGGTACGCCGTTCAGACGACGTACGGCGACTCGACCTCCTACAGCGACTTCGACTCGCTGGGCGGTGGCCTCGCCAGTGGCGCGGCCAGCGTACTGGACCGCGAAGGCCGCTTGGAGGTCTTCATCCGGGGCACCGACAACCAGATATACGTGAGGGCCCAGCAGTACACCTGACACTCGGGGGCCTGGTGCATGTCTTCATGGATGTACGTAGGAGGCACGCCACCCCGAACTGAGACGGGAACTGAAACGAAGGATCACAAGGGGCGGCCCCTCAGGGGGGCGCCCCTTGCCTATTGTGCAGCTCAGCCCGTGCCCGCTCGGTGAGCCAACCTGTTGCCGACGAGCGCCGTGAACTACCACTTCGCGCCGTTTCCACGCGGTTCCTCACGGGCCCCGGGTTCCCGACGCCAGGGCAAAAACGCCCGCCAAAAGGGACACCCCGGCGAGCACCAGGAAGAGATGTGAGTGGCCGCCCAACGTAGCCGCGAGAGCGGCTCCGGCGAAGGGTGTGGTGGCGCTTGCGATGGTGACAGGTGCTACGAGGAGGCCTGAGAGGCGGCCGTAGTGGGTGGTTCCCCAGCGGTCGCTGACGGCGGTGGCCTGGAGGAGGGTGAGGTTGCCGCGGACCATGCCGGCCGCGAGCGCCAGGGCGATGAGTGTGACCACGACGACCCTGCCGAGGAGCCTCCCCCAGCCTTCGGCCGGGAGGTGCCCCCAGGGATAGAGATCGGTCACGGCCGCTCCCTCGTGCGCCGTCGGGCGACGGGAACGGTCATGGGGTCTCGGCCGGCCACCACGGTGTTGGAGACGGACCCGATGCCCTCCACGGTGAGCGTCACGGTGTCGCCGGGCTTGAGCGGCGCCGGGTCCTGCTCACCCCGTACGCCCCACAGCTCGGCGAGGCAGCCGCCGTTGCCGCAGGTCCCGGAGCCGAGGACGTCACCGGGGCGTACGACGGTGCCTCGCGAGGCGTAGGCGACCATCTCTTCGAACGTCCAACTCATGTTGGACAGCAGGTCCTTGCCGACCTCCTTGCCGTTGATCTCGGCGGTCAGCGCGAGGCGCAGGAAGCCGTCCGCGTCGCGATACTTCGCCAACTCGTCGGCGGTGACCAGGTAGGGCCCGAGTGTGGTGGCGGTGTCCTTGCCCTTGCAGGGGCCGAGGCCGACCTTCATCTCGGCGGACTGCAGGTCCCGGGCCGACCAGTCGTTGAAGACGGTGTAGCCGACGATGTGGTCGCGTGCCTGCTCGGGGGTGAGGTCGCGGCCCTCCTTGCCGATGACGGCGGCGACTTCGAGTTCGAAGTCGAGCACGCTCGACCCCGGGGGCATGGGGATGTCGTCGTGCGGGCCGTACACCGCGTACGGGTTGGTGAAGTAGAACGTGGGGGCCGCGTACCACTGCTCGGGTACACCGGCGGCTCCGTCCACTGACTTCCGTATGCCCTCGACGTGTTCCTCGAAGGTGACGAAGTCCCGCACGGTGGGCGGCTGGAGCGGTGCCAGCAGTCGTACATCGGAGACGTGGGGGCCGGCTGGCACGTCGAGCATCTCGGAGCCCGCGTCGAGCAGTTCGGGCAGACCGCCGCCCTCGGCGAGCAGGCCGGTCAGCGAGGTGACGCCGGTCAGGGGGTGGAGCGTACCGTCCTCCTCGACGAGGCCCACCTGGCGTCGGTTGCGGTATTCGTACGTGGCGAAACGCATGGCGGTTTCCTGTCTGCGTGATCGGCGTGAGGGGTGGGCACGAAGGCCGGGGGCGCGGCAGGGGAGTCAGGGCAGTGACGGGGTCACCGCGCCTCCGGGGACTCGGGGCTTCGCCGATCAGACAGGCGGGGCGACGAAGACGCCGCGGTCGACGTCGTTGAAGGACTCCTTGGTGACCAGTTCGTTCATCGGGTTGGCGGTGCCCCACTGGTCGGTGACCTCGGGCTGGGAGAAGTCGTAGACGTGGGGGTGCCAGGTGTCCTCGTCCAGTTCCTCCAACTCCGTCGTGTACTCGACGGTGTTGCCGTGCGGGTCGAGAAAGTAGGTGAAGGTGTTGTCGCCCGCCATGTGCCTGCCCGGGCCCCAGATCTTGCGGGCGCCAGAACGGATGACCCGGCCGGAGCCGCGCATGTACTCGTCGATGCCGCGCATCTCGAAGGAGACGTGGTGCAGGGAGGTGTGCGGGCCCTTGGCGATGGCCATGGAGTGGTGCTGGTTGCTGATCCGCATGAAGTGCATGACGTCGCCGATGCGCGGATGGCCGAGCGTGTCGGAGTGCCGGAAGCCGAGGTGCTCCTCGTACCACGCCTTGGTCTTGTCCAGATCCGGCGAGTTGAGGACGACGTGCGAGAGCTTGACCGGGATGGACTCCTTCTCCTCGATCCTGCGGTGCTGCCGCACCCCGACGTCGGCGGAGACCTCGACGGTGCGGCCGTCGACGTCGAAGAAGCGGAAGCCGTATCCGCCGCCGGGAGTGTCCACCTTGCCCGGCTGGGAGACCAACTGAACGCCACTGGCGAGGAGTTGCTCGGCGAGTGTGTCCACGTCGGCGGGGCTCGCGGCGCCGTAGGAGACGAGGTCGAGGCGCTTCTCGTCGGCTTTGCGCAGCCGTACGACGTACTGTTCGGGGCTGCCCTCTGCGGCGAGGAAGGAGATGCCGGAGTCCTCGGCGACCTTGGTCAGGCCCCAGACGCCGGCGTAGAAGTCGAGTTGCTTGTCGTAGTCCGGCACGGCGAGGTCGACGTGCCGGAGGTGCGTGAGCAGACGGTTACTCATGGGTTCCTCCTCAGGTGAGGTTGAGCAGAACGGCGGCGTTCGCACCGCGCACGGAGTGGAAGTCGTGGTCGGTCAGATCTGCCGCGCGCAGTGCGGCCAACGGGTCGTCCGTGCCCATGTCGAAGGGGAAGTCGGAGCCGAGCAGGACACGATCGGCGCCCGCGACCCGAACCAACTCCCGCAGCACGTACGGGTCGTGGACGAGGGAGTCGAAGTACAGCTGCCGTACATAGCTGCTCGGCTCGCGTGAGCAGTTGTGCGCGTCGGGGCGGGTCTGCCAGGCGTGGTCGGAACGGCCGAGATGGGTCGGCAGGTAGCCGCCGCCGTGCGCCGCGATCAGCTTCAGGCCCGGGTGGCGGTCCAGGACACCGGAGAAGATCAGATGGGAGAGGGCGACGGCGTTCTCGGTGGGCTGGCCGACGGTGTTGGACAGATACCACTGGTCCAGGCGCTCGTCGAGCGTGCAGCCGAAGGGGTGCAGGAAGAGGAGGGCTCCCGTCTCCTCAGCCCGCGACCAGAGGGGTTCGTACGCCGGATCCGACAGTTCGCGGCCGGGTGCGTGCGAGGAGATCTCCACCCCTCTCAGTCCCTGCTCCAGCGCGTGGTCGAGCAACTCGACCGCGAGGTCGGGGTGTTGGAGCGGAACCAGGCCCAGGCCGTGCAGGCGGTCGGGTGCCTTCGCGCAGTGTGCGGCGGTGCCCTCGTTGGCCAACCGGCAGACCGTCGCGGCCAGTTGGGGCCCGGCCCAGTAGTGGTAGTGCGACGGGGACGGACTGACCAGCTGGATGTCCACGCCCTGCGCGTCCATGGCCGCGAGGCGTACGGCGGCGTCGGTCAGCTTCGGCACGCGGGCGCCGACCATCGGGCCGTTCACGGCCAGGGCGGCCGGGCCGTTGCGGCGGGCGTCGAGGGCGCGGGCCTCGGCGAGGCCGGGACGACCGGCGACGGTCTCCTCGACCTCCGGGAGCAGAAGGTGGGCGTGGACGTCGATGGTGGGCACGGAGGACGCGGTGGCGGTCACGGGCGCTCCTTGAGGAGGGTCATGGTGCGGCCGATCAGCCCTGCCATGTCGGCATCGCGCACACCGTCCAGCTGCCACTGGCCGATCTGCACGGATGCCTCGACGACGGTGCGCACCCGAGATATGCGGCGGTCGTAGTACGCCTGGAACAGTTCGTCGCCCCAGTCCTGTCCACTGCTGAGCAGCTCGGCCAGGACGAGGGCGTCCTCCAACGACATGGCCGCACCCTGGGCCAGGGTGGGCGGACAGCAGTGGGCGGCGTCGCCGACCAGCACGACCCGGCCCCGGTGCCAGGAGTCCTCGACCAGCAGGCGGTCGAACCAGGTGTAGTTGACCTTCTTCGGGTCGGTGATGTGCTCGGTGATCTCCGGCCAGGCACCGCCGTAGCTCTGCGCCAGGCGGCGCATCTCGTCGGCGTAGGTGGCCGGGTCGATGGAGGTTCGGTCGCGGCACCCTTCGACGACGTACGCGTAGATGGTGTTCTCGCCGGTGGGGCAGTAGCCGGCGATGTAGGCGGGGCCGCCGTAGGCGAGGTCGGTGCGCGTCACGCTCGCGGGCCGTGGGGCGGCGATGCGCCAGATGGCCATGCCGGTCGGTTCGGGCTTGTCGGTGATCCCGATCTCTGCGCGGGTGGCGGAGTTGAGTCCGTCGGCGGCGAGCACCAAGTCGTAGCGGCCGGTCGTGCCGTCGCTGAAGTGCACCGAGACACCGTCGGCGTCCTGGTACAGGATCTCGGCAGTGGCGCCCAGGCGGATGCCGGCACCGGAGGCGCGGACCGCGTCGATGAGGATCTGCTGCAGCTGGGGGCGTTGCATGCCCAGGGTGGCGGGCAGGTCCTTCCCGCCGGTCTGGTTTTCCTCGGCGACGAACAGGACGGTGCCGTCGGGGGCGGTCACGCCCAGCGATCCGAAGGCGTACCCGGAGGCTTCCACCTGTTCCCACACGCCCAGTTCGCGCAGGACGCGCAGGGCGTTGCCCTGGAGGGTGATACCGGAGCCGGTGGTGGCGTTCCAGTCGGGCCTGGCCTCGATCAGGTCCACGTCCATGCCTGCACGGCGCAGCATGATGGTGATGGCGTTGCCTGAGGCGCCCCCGCCGATGACCAGGACGGAACGGGCGGGGCTGGTGGGGCTGTCAGCCATGTCGGGGATACCTCCCGGGGTTGGGCCGCGCGACTT
>NZ_JBXVPZ010000304.1:0-11872 GCF_057961495.1 Streptomyces sp. P5F9
CCAGCCGGTCCAGGTGAAGTCGCCGATGACATGGCCGAGTTGTTCGACCAGACGCCAGTTGCCGTCGATGCGGGTGGAGAAGGTCTCGGTGCCGAGGATGATCCGGTTCGGGAACAGGTCCTTGTCCAGGGCGTAGCGCGCCTCGGCGTAGTTCATGCCGGCGACGTCGAGTACCGCGAAGGACTCGGCCGTCTTCTCCGTCACGAGGCTGGAGGCACTGATCGCGTTCATCATGTCCCCCGCGTCGGCCATGAGGGAGTTGATCCCCTTGTCCTCGGTCCCGCCCGCGTCGGCCGCCTGCTCGGTTTCCGCCGCCTTCTTCTCCTGCGACTGCTGGGCCAGCTTGCCCAGTTCGGACATGACGGAGAGCACGCCGTTCACCGCGTTGGTGACGTAGCGCGTGGGGTCCGACGAGCGGACCTTCTCGGCGAGTCTGCGGCCCCATGCGGCGCCGGTGGGCGAGCCGGTCTCGGGGATCTCGTTGCCGATCGAGTACATGATGACGCTGGGGTGGTTGAAGTCCTTGGCGACCATCGCCTCGATGTCGCGCTCCCACCATTCGGGGAAGTCCAAGCTGTAGTCGAAGTCGCTCTTGGCGGACGTCCAGACGTCGAAGGTCTCGTCCATGACGAGCATCCCGAGGCGGTCGCACGCGTCCAGCATCGCCTTGCTCATGGGGTTGTGGGACATGCGGAGCGCGTTGAACCCGGCGTCCTTGAGGAGTTGGACCCGCCGTTCCTCGGCGCGGGCGAAGGTCGCCGCGCCCAGAACTCCGTTGTCGTGGTGGACACATGCGCCGCGCAGCTTGACCGTCTCGCCGTTGATCCGCAGCCCGTGCCGGGGGTCGAGGCGCAGCGACCGGACACCGAAGACGACGGTCTCGGCGTCGAGGTCCTTCAGGGTCACGGTGGCGGTGTACAGGGCGGGTGTGTCCGTGCTCCACAGCAACGGGGCGTAGACGTACAGGCGTTGGCGTACGACCGCGGGCTCGCCCGGCAGCACCGTCGCCTTCGAGACGTCGCTCGCGACGACACTCCCGTCGGCATCGCGGACCTCGGTGACGACGTCGACCGTACGGATCGCGATCGAGTCGTTCTCGACCCTCGTCGCGACCTCGACCACTGCCCGTTCCGCGTCGATGTCCGGGGTGGTGACACGGACCCCGTCGGGCGCGATCCGGACCACGTCGCCGACGAGCATCCAGGTGTCGCGATAGATGCCCGCACCGGTGTACCAGCGTGAGTCACGATGGGCGCGGGCCTCCACGCGGATCTCGTTGTCGTCGCCGTAGCGCAGGAAACGGTCGGCGTCGATGTGGAAGTGCGAGTAACCGAAGGGGCGTTGGCCGGCGTAGTCCCCGTTGATGTACACGACGGCATCGCGGTAGACGCCCTCGAACTCGAAGAGGATCCGCTTGCCCCGGTGCTCCTCGGGAACGGCGAACGTCTTGCGGTACTCGTAGGTCCCGCCCGGGAAGTACGCCCCGGCGCCGCCCTCCATCGTGGCCTCGCCGTCCGGCGCCGTGCGCTCCTGCCCGATCATCGCGTCGTGCGGCAGTGTCACCGGGAGGAAGGGAACCTTCACACCGGACAGTTCGGCGAAGGGGTTGACCTTGGGCCGGCTCTGCCAGCCGTCGTTGAAGGACGTACGAATCATGGGGGTCTCCGTGAGGTGTGGGGCGGGCAGCGGTCCGGGGGCCGGCGCCCGGCGGAGGTCTATGCCCCGCCGGGAACCTGCGAGGTCGTTCCGGTCAGCCGCGCGCCCAGCCAGGCACGGCCTCGCTCCAGCAGTTCCCGGGCGACGCGCGTATCGGGAGCCCAGGCCTCGAAGCCGTGGGGAGCGCCGGGGACGAGGTCGAAGGCGCAGCGCACGCCCGCGTCGCGCAGACGTTCGGCGTAGGTGCGGCACTCGTCGGTGAACAGGTCGATGTCGCCCACGCTGATCCAGGCAGGTGGCAGCCCGCTGAGGTCGCCGCGCCGGGCCGCGACCGCGTAATCAGGGGTACACGCGCCGCCGGGCCTGGTGGCGAGATAGGCGCTCCACGCCGTCCGGTTCGCCGCGTTGTTCCACACCCGGTGCTGCACCTGGTCGAGCTCGCGCCGCGCGGCGGTGCGGTCGTCGAGCATCGGCGAGAACAGCCATTGTGCGGTGGGCTGGGCACCTTCCCCGTCGTGTAGCCGCTGTGCCAGGCAGGCTGCCAGACCCGCGCCGGCGCTGGAACCCCCGACGGCGATACGTTCCTGGTCGACCCCGAGTTCCCTGGCCGACTCCTGCAACCACTGCCACGCGGCCAAGGTGTCGTCGAGAGCGGCCGGGAAGGGGTGTTCAGGAGCGAGGCGGTAGTTCGCCGAGACGACGACGATGCCGAGTTCGTGGGCCGTCGCGGAGCAGAAGGCGTCGTCCTGTACGACGTCGCCGATGACGTACCCACCGCCATGCACCCACAGCAGCGCCGCCCCCGAACCGCCAACGGCCGGGATGTACACGCGGATGCCGGGGCCCTGGTCGATGTCACTGCTCTCGACGCTCGCGACCGGCTCGCCGAGCCCGCGCCTGCGGACCAGGGTCCGTACGACATAGCGCCCCCACTTCCGACGGACCGGCAGCCGCGGCATCCGCGCGACGCTGCGACGCAGCTCAGGGTCGACCAGGTCGAGCTTCATGGGCGCCTCTCCTCGAATCCGGTTCGGTGTAAGGCACGCACCAAACCAATGGTAAATCGTATTACCACCTGCCCTGCGGTACGGTATCCAGCGCATCCCGCACCGCACAAGCCCCAGATCAGACCGCACGCAGGAGACCCGGCCGCCGGGCCCCCGTTCCGAGGAGCGAGAGAGTGAGCAGGTCCATGCGCGCGACAGCCAAGGACGTCGCCCGGGCCAGCGGGGTCTCGCAGACCACGGTGAGCTTCGTTCTCAACGGGGCGGCCGGGCACGTCTCCGAGGAGACACGGGAACGGGTACGGCAGGCCGCGCGCGACCTCGGCTACGTCCCGAACGGCTCGGCGCAGGCGCTGCGCAAAGGGGCGTCCCGCATCGTCCTGCTCAACATCGAGGGCGTGCCCACCGGCAGCAGCCTCGGCAGCTACATCCGGGGCCTCGACGCCGAACTCGCCGCACACCAGCACGTGTTGCTGGTGCTGCACGGCCATCTCTCCTCGCAGGCCCTCTCCGACGTGGCGCAGGCCGTTTCCGCCCGGGCGGTGATCGACCTGGGTGACGCGGGCCGCGCGGACGACATCGTCACCGACGCCGAGACGTCCCTCGACGCGTTCTCCGCGCAGGCCGACGTCCCGGTCCGGTACCTGGTCGACCGAGGCCACCGGTACCTCGCCACCGTCATGCCGGACACCCCGGAACTCCAGGCTCTGGCCGGTCTGCGAGGGCGGCTCATCCGGCAGGCCACGCACGCCGCGGGCCTGGCCGCCTGCCCGGCGCTCGTCCTGCCCGGCAGCCTCGACACCGCCGAGGAACGGCTCCGGACCTTCCGCACCGACCACCCGGACGTCACGGCCGTCCTCGCCTACAACGACGACCTCGCGCTCGTCACGCTCGCCGCGATGAGGCGCCTCGGGCTGCGCGCACCGCAGGACCTCGCCGTCGTCGGGTTCGACGACACCCCGCACGGAGCACTGTTCTCGCCCGCCCTGACCACCGTGCACATCGACGCGGAAGCCATCGGCCGCAACGCCGCACGCACCGCGCTGGGCCTCCCCTCCGCCGACACCACCCCGGAACCGGCACGAGTGATCGTTCGACAGTCCGGGTAACCGGTCATCTCCACACCGGCGGAAGCGAACTGGTGGACCACCGGCTATGGGGTCGGTTGCCGGACCGGTAGGAGTACCGCACACGGGTGTTCGGCGCGGAGAGTCGTCGCCGGCGCCCTGGGTTCGCCGGTGCCCGGATTGCGGTTGTAGCGAGGGAAGTTGCCGCTGGACACCTGGACCCGGATGCGGTGACTGCGCCGGAAGCGATAGGCCGTCGGCCATAGCCGTACCGTCGCGCGGGAGGTCCGGTCGGCGTCGGTCAGACCGACAGGCTGTCGCACACGTTCGTCTAGCGGGGCTTGGCGTCAACGTCGCACAGGCCGGACGAACACATCCGCGTGGGGCAGACTGGAGCGGAACCAGACCTCGGCGCTCACCTCGCCGATGGCGTCAACCTCTGTGTCCAGTGCGGCAGTTGCGTCGGCGAGCACGTCCGAGCGGATGGCAGGCGTGGCTGGGCTCCATCGCGGACGCCTGGGGGAGCCGCGTAGCGCCCGCCTACTGGGCGGTATTGGCGACTGGGCGGTGGATGCGAAGTCGGCAATGGGACAAGGTCGCATACGATCCTCGACCTGTTCATATCCGTCAAGACTGTCCGCTACCACCTGATACACATCTACGCGAAGCTCGGCATCCGCTCCCGCAGTGAAGCGGCCGCCCGCTTCCAGGAGGCCCCACCCCAGGACGTCTGACGCACGTGGTGGCTTTGGCGACCGGCTGGCAGAGGGTCAGCCGGTGGGGGGATGTACCGAGCCTCGTTCGATGACGGGCATGGGGATCAGGTGGCAGTCGGGGTGTGGGTCGCGGTCGAGGAGGAGTTCGATGGAGGTGCGGCCCATGGCTTCGTGGGGAAGTGCGACGGTTGTCAGGCCGGGTCTGAGGTAGGAGGCGAGTTCGTCGTTGTCGAAGGACACGACGGAGACGCCCCGCGGGACGGACAGGCCGAGGTCGGCCAGCGCCTGGTAGGCGCCGAATGCGAGGCGGTCGTTCATGCAGAGCAGTGCGCGGATGTCGTTGCGATGTTCCAGGAGGGCGCGGGTCGCGTCGTAGCCGTGGTGGGGTTCCCACTCCCGGCATGATTCTTCGGCGGCGAACCGTAGTCCGCGCTCGGCCATCTCCGCGCGGATCCCGGCGATGCGCTGCCCGACGGTCGCGGAGCGGAAGAGGTTCTTCTCGATCTCTTCGTTGTGGCCGATGAGAGCGATCCCGTTGCGGTGGCCGGCGTCGGCGAGGAGTGCGACGGCCGCTCTGCCGCCGCGGAGTTCGTCGGGCAGGACCGAGACGGGGTGCTGCTTGCTGGTGGCGTTGAGCATGACCACGTTGGTCGCCTGCGGTATGTCGGGTACGGACAGTTCCCGGGCCCGCATCACGGCGAAGATGATGCCGTCGGCCTGGCGGTCGAGGGCGGCCGCGATCGCTTTGGACTCGCGTGCCGGGTCACCTCCGGTCTCCAGGACGAGCAGGACGTGGCCGGCCTTTTCCGCGGCGTCCAGCGCTCCCTGGATCAGACCGCCGGCGAAGCGTGTGGTGGCGACCACGTCGGAAATGAATCCGATGGTGAGGGTCTTGCGGGTCCGCAGTCCGCGGGCGGCCACGTTCGGCCGGTAGCCGAGTTCCGCGGCGGCGTCGTTGACCCGGGCGTGTGCCTCGGGGGACAGGCGGGTGTCGGACTTGCCGTTCAGAATCAGCGAAGCGGCGGCCGTGGACAGCCCCGCGCGCCGGGCGACATCGGCGAGCGTGACGCGCTTGTTCGGCATGGCATCTCTCCTCCGGTGGCCGGCGCAGGTGCGGGTCTCAACCCAATCACGCTGCCCGACCCGCTGAGAACTATTCCTTGACAGCACCCGTCTCCAGGCCGACTATGGCGGTGCTAAAAGGGTTTAGCAAGCGGTTTTGAGTCGTTTCGGGAACGGGCGCCCCGGAGCGCTGAAGACCGTCGAGGTGCCGGAGACGCCCGCCCGCGTCTGCCAGGCCGCCTTCCTCGGACCCGCCCACCGACAACGGAGTCACGCAGATGTCGAACGAGCCGCAGCCCTCCCGTCAGGGACCCAGCACCACATCACGCAGGGCATGGAGAGCGGCCCTCACGGCCACCGCCACCGCCGGTGCCCTCACTCTCGCCGGGTGTGCGCCGGGATCGCCGGCCGCGAGCCCGACCGGTTCCGGCGAGGTGAGCCTGAAGCTCACCTCCGACAAGATCACGATCAAGATCCAGGACGAGACGGGCTTCCCGGTCTCCGACGATCTGGCCAAGGAGTTCACCAAGCAGCACCCGAACGTCACCTTCAAGGTCGTCCGCGACAGCTTCGCGAACCTCACCGCGAACGCGCCGCGCCTGATGGCCAGTGCCGACGCACCGGACCTGATTCGGTTGCCGACGCTGGGCGACACGGTCAAGGACGGGCTCCTGACGAACCTAGACCCGTACTACAAGGGCTTCGGCTGGGACAAGTTCTCCGCCGGGCAGCTGGCTCCGTCCCGGATGAGCATCAAGGGCGTGCGGGGCGAGGGGTCGCTCTACCAGCTGGGTCTGGGCTACAGCGTCACCGGCATCTATGTAAACCAGAAGTACGCCAAGCGCCTGGGCCTGTCGGGGGCGCCGGCCACGCTCGCCGAGCTGGAACAGTGGATGGCCAAGGCCAAGGCGGCGAAGATCCTTCCGGTGCAGATCGGCATGCAGGACGGCGCGGGCACGTTCGCGCTGCAGGCGCTGATCAACCAGTACGGGAACAAGAACGACCTAGTGGACTGGATGTTCAACAAACCGGGGGCCACGTTCGACACGGCCGCGAGCCTCAAGGGCGCGACGGTGTTCAAGAAGTGGGCGGACGCGGGGTTCTTCCCCTCGGACGTCAACGCGATCAACTACACGACGATGGTGTCCAACTTCCAGGCGGGCAAGGGCCTGCTGATGTTCGACGGCAACTGGGACGCCGCCGGGACCGACAAGTCCATGGGGCAGGGCGCCGCCACCTTCGTTCCGGTGCCGCCCGCCACCGCCGGCGGCAAGTACGTGGCGATGGGCGCCGCGAACTCGTTCTCCATCCCAGCCAAGGCGAAGCATGCCGACGCGGCGGCGTTCTTCCTGAACTGGATCCACACCAACACCAAGGCCCGTCAGATCATCGTCGACGTCACCGGCGCGTCGCCCGGCGGTGACCCCGCCCAGAAGATGCCGACGGCCAAGGCGGGTTCGCTGATCGGCCAGGCACTCGGCGTCTCCGCGGAAGTGGGCTCCGACAACGGTTTCGTGGACTTCATGGCCAACACCACGGCGGGCATCTACGCCGGCGCGTTCCAGCCCGACGAGCAGCGCCTGCTGACGCGGCGTATGGAGCCCAAGGCGTTCGTCGAGGCCATCCAGCAGTACTACGAGAAGGAACTGGCCGGCTCATGAGCAGCGACGTCCGCGGGCCTGGGACCTCGAAGCCGACCGCGGCCGCGGTGCGGCGCCCCCACCAGGGCGTCCATGCCGCGGATCCCGTCGGCCGGCCCGCCCGGGAGTCCATCCGCAGTGCGGCCCGGCGCAGGCTCGCCCTGGGCTGGCTGTTCGTCCTGCCCGCGCTGGCCTTCTTCTTCGCTTTCGTGATCTATCCGCTGATCACGGCCGTGCAGTACTCGTTCTACGACTGGAACGGCATCGGTGCCTCCACCTGGGTCGGCTTCGCCAACTACACCCGGGTGTTCACCGACCGGGATCTGCTGATCTCGATCGTGAACGCGCTGATCCTCATCGTGTTCTTCACGGTCATCCCGGTCACCAGCGGACTGGTCCTGGCCACCCTGATCCGCACGATGAGGCCCGGCGCGTTCGCCACCACCGCGCGGACCATCCTGTTCCTTCCACAGATCATCCCGCTGGTGGCCGCCGGCATCGCCTGGTCGTGGATGTACGCGCAGACCGGTACCGTCAACACGATCCTGGACTCCGTGGGCCTGGGATTCCTCTCACGGTCATGGCTCGCGGGCTTCAGTACGGCTCTGCCCGCCGTAGGCCTGATCGGCTCGTGGGTGCTGACCGGTCTGTGCACGATCCTGCTGCTCACCGGCATCGGGAAGATCGACGCTTCGCTGTATGAGGCGGTGCGGCTGGACGGCGCCGGCTGGACGCGGGAGTTCGTGACCGTCACCCTTCCGGGGCTGCGGCAGGAGATCGCCGTACTGGTCACCCTCACGGTCATCGCGGCGCTGAGCAGCTTCGACATCATCTACACGACCACCAAGGGCGGCCCTGGGACGAGCACGCTGGTCCCCGGCATCTCGATCTTCCGGCTCGCCTTCACACAGAGCGAGGTCGGTCTGGCCTCCGCCTTCGGCATCGTCCTGCTGGCCCTCGTCCTCGCGGTGGTGCTCCCCATCCAGCTGCTGGCAAAGGAAAGAGACCGATGATCGTCAACAAGAGCGAGGTGATCATCGGACGCGTCGTCCTGGTCATCGTCCTCGTGCTCACCGTGCTCCCGCTCGTCGGCATGCTTTCCGGCGCACTGCAGCCCGCGGACCGCATCCCCAGCGGGATCTCCTGGCCGAGCAACCCCCAGTGGGGCAACTTCGCCGAAGCCTTCAGGACCGCGCACGTCTGGCAGCTGCTCGGCTCCAGCGCCCTCATCGTCGTAGGCGTCGTCCCGCTCAGTCTTCTGATGGCGACGCTGGCTGGCTACGCATTGGGCAACCTGCGCATTCGCGGCGGCAGGGTCGTGTTCCTCGTGTTCGTGCTGGGGCTGACGATCCCCTTCGAGGCGATCGTCATCCCGCTCTACTACCAGATCACCGACATGGGGCTGCTCAACACCCGCTGGGCGATCATCCTCCCGCTGATCGGGCTCTACATGCCGTTCGGTGTCGTGTGGATGCGTGCCCACTTCATCGGAGTGCCCACCGAGCTGTCCGAGGCGGCCCGCATCGACGGGGCGAGCACCTTCCAGGAGATCCGCCGCATCCAGCTTCCCCTGGCCGCCCCCGCGCTGTCCTCCCTGGCGATCCTGCTGTTCCTGTGGACGTGGAACCAGTTCCTGCTCCCGCTGGTCCTGGTCGACGACCCGGACAAGCGCACCATGGCCGGGGCACTCGGGGCATTCCAGGGCCAGTACCTCAACCAGCTCCCCCTGATGTTCGCCGGCGCGCTGATCATCATGCTGCCCACGATCGCCATCTACGTCATCTTCCAGCGCCAGTTCATCAAGGCGCTGCTCCAAGGTGCCGTCAAGGGCTGACATCACACCCCTCACCTGCCCTCTCACCGGTCGCCTCTGCCGCCAGGCAGCCGCCCCCACAAGGACGCTCTGTGTCATTTCACCTGGACCATGCCTGGGTGTGGGACTTCTGGTTCGCCGACGACGGCGACACGTTCCACCTGTACTACCTCCACGCCCCCAAGAGCCTCGGCGACCCCGAACTCCGGCACCGCAACGCGCGCATCGGCCACGCCACCTCCACGAACCTGACCGACTGGCAGGACCACGGCCCCGTGCTCGGCCCTGGACCGGCGGGCGGCTTCGACGAGAGCGCCGTGTGGACCGGCAGCGTGCTCTGCGGACACGACGGGCTCTGGCGCATGTTCTACACCGGTGCCCGCTTCACCGACTCCGGCAGCAACACCCAGGCGATCGGCGTGGCCACCTCCACGGATCTGCACACCTGGACCAAGCAGCCCGGGCCCATCACCGAGGCAGACGGGCGCTGGTACGAGAAGCTGGGAGATTCGAGCTGGTCGGAAGAGGCATGGCGCGACCCGTGGGTGTTTCCCGACCCGGACGCGCGCTGCTGGCACATGCTGGTGACGGCACGGGCCAACCACGGTGCTGTCGACGACCGCGGTGTCATCGCCCACGCCACCTCGCCCGACCTGCGCACCTGGACGGTTCAGCCACCCCTCAGCTCCGTCGGCGCGGGCTTCGCCCACCTCGAAGTCCCGCAACTGGCCACCATCCAAGGCGAGAACGTCCTGCTCGTGTCCTGCGACACCCCTCGACTGTCCGCCGCACGGCGGAAGGCAGGCCAGACCGGCGGTGTCTGGAGCATCCCGGCCCCCTCCGCCCCGGGCCCCTACCCGGCGCAGAAAGCCCGGCTCGTCGTCGGCGAATCCCTCTACAGCGGCCGTGTCATCGAGGACCGAACCCGACGGGCCGTGATGCTCGCCTTCGACAACACGGGCGCCGACGGCACGTTCCAGGGCTCTATCTGCGACCCCTTCCCCGTGGGCCGCTCCCCGGAGCACCCCGGCATCGTCCCCCTCACCCTCCCGAGCGAAAGAACTCCCCGATGAACGCATGCGTCGACGGCTTCACCGCCCCCGGATTCGAACGCGTCGCAGATGCCTTCGCCGCGACCTTCGCCCGCCACGACGACATGGGGGCAGCACTCTGCGTACGGGTGGCGGGAGAAACGGTCCTCGACCTGTGGGGCGGAACGGCCGACGAACGCACGGACACACCCTGGACGAAGGACACCGTCAGCGTCATCTTCTCCTGCACCAAGGGTCTTGCCTCCATACTCGCGGCCCGTCTCGTGGAGGAAGGCCGCCTCGACTACGAGAGGCCCGTCGCCGCGTACTGGCCCGAATTCGCGGAATCCGGCAAGGACACGATCACCGTCAGGGATCTCCTCGCCCATCGGTCCGGCCTCTCGGCACCGCGCGAGGTCCTCACCCTTGAGGACGCCATCGACTGGGGCCTGGTGACCGCGCGCCTCGCGCAGCAGGAACCCCTGTGGCCGGCCGGCGAAGGACACGCCTACCACGCCCTCACCCATGGATGGCTGATCGGCGAGGTCATCCGCCGCGTGACCGGCATGACGGTCGGCCAGTACTTCCAAGAGCTCATCGCCACGCCCCTGCACGCCGACGCATGGATCGGCCTTCCCCCGTCCGCCCGGCACCGTGTCGCGCACATGCGCGCCGGACAGACCCTCACCGCCCTCGTGGCTCAGCAGGCCGCTGCGCGACCCTCCGGAGAAATAGACTGGTCGGAGCGGGCTCTGACTCTCGGAAACGCTTTTCCCCCGGAGCTCGTCGACGACAATGGCGGCTTCAACGACCCCCGGGTGCAGGCGGCGGAACTGCCGGGAGCCGGTGGTATCGCCTCTGCCCACGCACTGGCCTCGATCTGGTCATCCACCGTGGTGGACACCGACGGAGTGCGGCTGCTGAAGCCCGACGCCGTCGCCGACGCCATCCGTCCCCAGGCGGAAGGGACTCCCGTGTTCGGAGGGCAAGCCCCTTTCCCCCGGTGGGGCACGGGATTCCAACTGCCCTCACTCGCACGGGAATACCTTGGACCGGCGTCCTTCGGACATGACGGAGCCGGCGGGCAGGTCGCTTTCGCCGACACGACCCACCAGGTCGGCTTCGCCTATCTCACCAACGTCATGGAAGCAGGCGCGGACCCACGCGCCACGTACGTCATCGACGAACTGCGCCGAACGCTCGGCTTCAGCTGCTCTCGTGAAGGCCCCCACGTGTGAACCCGCAGGCACGTGAACACGCAGACGGCGTGCTCACGTGGGCTCCAGCCGCAGGACACCCGCTCTCCCGGACGGCAGGGACTGCGGCCTCTGCACGACCCGGACGCTTCGAGGACACCCGCGACGGTATCGCGGATGGGTGCGAGGGGGTCAGGAGGTCGGCGTGGCCAAGTAGTCGCCGTGTTCCAGGTCATCGAGTAGCGTCAGATGGGTGGGAGACTGTCCGAGCAGATCCTGTGTGCGAGTACTGGAGACGGGGCGTCGAAGCCGTAAACCTTGGCCATGAACGGGCTGACGTAGTGGTGGGCGGCCTGGTCGCGGGTGAGCGAGACCGTGGGCAGGTCCAAGCCCTGGGCGATGGTCTGCGCGATGCATTTCATGGTGACACCGTTTTCGGCAACTCCGTGCAGCACGCTGCCCGCAGGAGCCTTCTCCAGTGCGAGACGGAATTGGACCGCGGCGTCGAGCCGGTGCACCGCGGGCCACCGGTTGGTGCCGTCGCCGACGTAGGCCGAGACGCCGGTCTTTCGTGCGGGGCGATGAGCATGGGGACGAAGCCGTGGTCTTCAGGACTTTGTTGGCGGATTCGCCATTGTCAGGCGGTGAGTTCGAGTCCGAGGCGGGTGAATCGGCTGATGTGAGTGG
>NZ_JBXVPZ010000305.1:0-11867 GCF_057961495.1 Streptomyces sp. P5F9
GTCGGGGCCGAGGTCGGCGGCGTGGACTGCGGGGTCGACGCGCTCGGCGTCGGGGTGGGCGTGGCCGTCGGCGTCTTCGAGGGTGTCGGGGCGGCCTTCTTCGTCGTGGGGGTCGGCGAGCCGGTGCTGTCGGTGTCCCAGTTGACGACCTGCATCTGCGGGTCGGCCTTCGACGTGTCGAAGACCCAGCGCTGTGCCGAGCCGTCCGCCCGGTTCTTCAGGACGAGCGCGCCGCCGCCGTCGGTGGAGGCGGGGGTGAGGGCCAGGTCCTGGTTCCAGCGCGGCACGAGGATGCCCTGGAGGGTGAAGTCGTAGCGGATGTTCTTCGCGGTCGCCGAGGACGTGCCGGTGCAGGGGGCGAGCTGTACCTCGAAGGCGAGGTGCGAGTCGAGGCAGAGGCCGGGGTCGGCGGTGCTGCGCAGCCGGCCGTCCGTCTCGTACGACCACTGCTGGCCGGCCGCCGAGGAGCAGGCCTGCAGTTCGGCCTCGTTGCCCTTGAGGGGCTTGTTGCCGGCGACGCCGATGCACAGGCCGGACTCGACGTTGTGCAGCCGGCCGCTGAGCGTGCCCTGGGTGGAGTCGTTCTTGCTGGCCCAGGAGGGGTCGGCGGATTCCTTGCCCGTGCCGGCGGCGCCGGCGGCCTGGTTCTCCGTGGTGGTCTTGTCGCCGCCGGAGCCGCCGATCGACCACAGGACGAGCGGGAGGACGACCAGTCCGCTCACGGTCAGCACGGCCACGGCCAGGTTGCGGCGGCGGACGCGCCGGGCCGCCTTGTGGGCCGATCTGAGTTCGCCGCGCCGCGGGCCGGGTTCCACCGTGAGTCCGGTCGAGGCGGACGACACCTCGGCGGGCAGCGCGCGGCTGCCGGCCCTGACCTCCAGATAGGCCCGCGCACCCCAGCCGAGCACCGCTTCGGCCAGCGCGATGCCGAGCCCCGCGTTGAACTGGTTCAACTGGTCGGCGGTGTACCGGCAGTGCTTGCAGATACTCAGGTGCATGGCGAGGTCCGGGTCGACCTCCGCACCGCCGCGCCGGAAGGTGACGTCCAGCAGCCGGATGTAGCGCATGCACTCGTCGTCCTGGGCGAGTTCGCGGTGGACCTGGAGGCACTCCTCGCGCAACCGGCCGCGGGCGCGCCCGAGTTCGATGTCGGCGCCCTCCTCGTCCAGGCCCAGCAGTCCGGCGGGTATCGAGACGGGTTCGGACTCGACCTCGATGTGCCACAGCACCGTGCGGGCCGACTGGGGCAGCCGCTGGAACGCCCGGGAGAGCAGCCGCCGTTCGGGCACGGGCAGCATCCGGGCCGTGCCGCGGTCGCCGTCGCCGCTCGCCCAGCGCAGATCGGGGTGCAGCATTTCCTGCCGGTGGTCGGCGACCCATTCCGCGGCGATACGGCGGACGGTGACCAGCACCTGGGGGCGCCAGGCCGCGGTCGGTCCCGACTGCCGCAGGGATTCCCCGAAGAGCCGGGTGAAAGCGGCCGTGGTGAGCATTCCGGCGTGGTGCGGGCCGTCGGTGCACAGCCGCGCATAGGCGAAGGCCGCTTCCCAGTGCCGGTCCAGCAGTTCGCCGACGGGTTGCAGCGCGGGCGTCGTCCCCGTCCACTTCTTCAGCTCGGCGCTGAGCTGCTCGTCGGTCACTTCGAAGTGGTGAGCGGAAGTCGGGGAATTCGAGGGACCTGCGTCCTTCACGGCTGCATTCCTCCAGGTGAAACGCGGAATTCGGCCCATACCGGCGGGTATGCGACCCCGTCGACAGGTCGACAAAGTCCACCCGTCCGATTGATGGCATCCCGAACGTCCGCCTGGGGCAGCTCTTTTGAAGCAAAGGGGGTGACGTGCAGGAGCGGCCTCGAACGCGCGGAGGGGAATCATCTATGTGCCCGCGCGCCGACAGGCACACCTTTGCACAGGTCAGCGAGGCGGAACAAGGTCTTCCGCGGTTTTGTGCATTGCGGTCCGGTCCCCACATTTTGACGATTCGTCAATCAGGACCGTTATGAGATTGCCACCGTATCCACACGGGAAATCCCGAAACCATTGACCGGAGGCCGCCCGGCGCACCCCGCACGCCGGACACGGGGACTGCCCTTCTTCCGGTTTTCCCAGGTCATCTTCCGGCTGCCCGGCCCATTGCCGGACGAGCCACTGGTGTCACGGGAGTTGCCGACTTCCGCGGCCTCACCGATGACAGAGTTCACGACCAACCAATAGGCACACGCCCGGCCTCCTGACACTGTGGTGTGACATGACACCGAGGAGGTCTGTATGACGGCCACGGACATCGGCGCGTTCGAGGAGGACGGGTTCACGGTCGCGCGCGGATTGTTCAGGTACGACGAAATCGACCGGCTCTGTGCGGAGTTCACGGCGCTGCACGCGGCCGGTCCGGTGCCTGGGCACTTCGAACCGCGCGTCTCCGACGATCCCCTCCGGACCCACCCGAGGGTGATGCACCCCCACGAGATCAGCCGGCTCGCCCTGCGTTTCCTCCTGGAGCCGCGTCTGCGGAGCGTCCTGGAGATCCTGTTCGGCGAGGAAGTGCTGGCCGCGCAGAGCATGTTCTACTTCAAGCCGCCGGGAGCGCGCGGCCAGGCGCTGCACCAGGACAACTTCTATCTGCGGGCCGAGCCGGGCACGTGTGTGGCCGCGTGGATCGCCTGCGACGAGATCGACCGGGACAACGGCGGCCTGGAGGTCGTGCCCGGCACCCACCGCATGGACGTGTTCTGTCCGGAGGAGGCGGACGCGGGGGTGTCCTTCGCGCGCGAGTACGTGCCACCGCCGCCGGGGCTCACGCCCGTGCCGGTCGACATGGCGCCCGGGGACGTCCTGTTCTTCAACGGCAGCCTGGTGCACGGCTCCCAGCCCAATCGGAGCGCGGACCGCTTCCGCCGTTCGTTCATCGGGCACTACGTGGGCCGCTCGGCCGACCGTATCGGGAGTTTCTACCGCACGATCTCGATGAGCGGTGAACGGGTGCCGCTGGCGGAGAGCGCCGGAGCGGGGCCGTGCGGCACGGAGTTCGCACCGCACGGCCCGCACTGACGGTTCGTCAAGAATGCCTGGAGCAAGCCCTGTTGGCCTGTGTCAGGAGTGGCCGCTGATCGCGTGCGGAGTGTAGGGCTGCTCCAGCTCCTCCAACTCCTTGTCGCTCAGCTCCAGTTCGACGGCCGCCACGGCGTCCTCGATGTGCTGCGGCTTGGCCGCGCCGACGATCGGCGCGGCCACCGTGTTCTGGTGCAGCAGCCAGGCGAGGGCGACTTGGGCACGCGGGACGCCCCGGTCGCCGGCGATGCGGGTGACCGCCTCGACGATGGCGCGGTCGCCGTCCTGGTAGAGGCGGTTGCCGAAGTTGTCGGTGCTGCTGCGCTCGGTGACGGTGCCCCAGTCCCGGGTGAGACGGCCGCGCGCCAGCGGGCTCCAGGGCAGTACACCAACGCCCTGGTCCGCGCAGAGCGGCAGCATCTCGCGCTCCTCCTCGCGGTAGAGGAGGTTGTAGTGGTTCTGCATGGAGACGAACTTGGTCCAGCCGTGCCGCTCGGCGATGTGCTGGTGCTTGGCGAACTGCCACGCGTACATCGAACTCGCCCCGATGTAGCGGACCTTGCCCGCCTTCACGAGGTCGTGCAGCGCCTCCATCGTCTCCTCGATCGGGGTGTGCGGGTCGGCGCGGTGGATCTGGTAGAGGTCGACGTAGTCGGTGCCGAGCCGTTCGAGGCTGTGGTCGATCTCGGACATGATGGCCTTGCGGGAGAGTCCGGCGCCGTTGGGCCCGGGACGCGTCCTGCCGTGCACCTTGGTGGCGAGGACGACCTCGTCACGGCGAGCGAAGTCGCGCAGCGCCCTGCCGGTGATCTCCTCGCTGGTGCCGTCGGAGTACACGTTCGCCGTGTCGAGGAAGTTGATCCCGGCCTCCAGCGCCTGCCGGATCAGCGGGCGCGAGGCCTCGTCGTCGAGGGTCCACTCGTGGGTGCCGCGGTCCGGGAGGCCGTAGGTCATGCAGCCCAGAGAGATCCGCGAGACGTCCAGGCCGGTCGAACCGAGCTTCACGTACTGCATCGTTGCTGCTCCTGCCTTCGAGTTCGGTACCGCTTCGGAGCGTACGACTTCGTGAGTACTCGAAGTCGCGGATATGTGCGCACCCTTGACGGCCGGCCCGGCCGGGCGCTTTGATCCTGGACGTGCCCGCGCGTGCGGCGCGGTACGCAGAGGTGCGCCCAGCCGGTAGCGGACAGGTTCCAAGCCCGGCCACAGTCGCCAGGACCGCGGCTCCATCCGGTCCGAGGCGGGGTCGTACCCGCGATTGATGGAGCGGACATGCCCGTCAAGGGTGTCTCCCGCGTCGGAGGTCTCGGGACGGCCGCGGTCCTGAGCGGCGCCGTCGCGGCCGCGGCGGTCCTGACCTCGTGCGGAACCTCGAACAGCTCGGCGCCGGAACAGCCGTCGCGCGCGGCGCCGTCGGAGAGCCCGTCCCGCGCGGCACCGTCGAGAAGCTCCACACCGTCGAAGAGCCCCACACCGTCGAAACGCCCCGCCCCGCCCGCGAGCGCCTCGCTTCCGGCGCCCGGCACGGTCCAACTCCCGCCGCCGCACGCCGACTTCGACTACCAGATCGGCGGCGCCTATCCCCCGCCGTCCGGCGTCCGGATCGTCAGCCGCGACCGTTCGGCGTCGCCCGCGCCCGGCCTCTACAACATCTGCTACGTCAACGCCTTCCAGGCCCAGCCGGACGAGCGCGCCTCCTGGCCCGCCGACCTGCTGCTGCGGGACGCGGACGGCAAGGTGGTCGTCGACGAGGACTGGGGCGAGGCGCTGCTCGACATCGGTACGGCGGCGAAGCGGGCACGGGTGGCGGCGCGGGTGAACCGGTGGATCGACGGCTGCGCGGCCAAGGGCTTCGACGCGGTCGAGCCGGACAACTACGACAGCTACACGCGCTCCCACGGCCTCCTGACGGCGAACGACGCGACCGCCTTCATCAGCCTGCTCTCCCGGCACGCGCACGCCCGGTACCTGGCCATCGCCCAGAAGAACACCGTGGAGTTGGCGGGGCTCAGGAAGAAGCTCGGTCTCGACTTCGCGATCGCGGAGGAGTGCGCCGAGTACGACGAGTGCGGGGAGTACGCGAAGGCCTTCGACGACCGGGTCATCGTCATCGAGTACTCCGACTCCGGTCTGCGCAAGGCCCGTTCGGGCTTCGCCGGGCGACTGAGCATCGTGCGCCGGGACGTGGACGTGTCGACGCCCGGCAGTGCCGACTACGTCCGCAAGGTGCGGTGAGGAGGCCGTCATGACGAAGGGAATGTCACGCCGTGGGCTGCTGCTCGGGGCGGCCGCGATCGGGGCCGCGAGTGGTTGTGCGGGCGGTTCCTCGGACGGGGTCGGTGCGGACGGGCGGGTGACCGTGGAGCTGTGGCACGGGCAGGTCGACACGGGCCGCAAGGCGGTGGAGGCGCTGGTCGCCGAGTTCAACCGGACCCACCCCACGATCCGCGTGGACCCGGGCGGCGGTGGGGTGTTGGCCGACGCGATGCTCCAGAAGGTGACCGCCGCGCTGGCCGCCGGCTCCTACCCGGACATCGCCTACATCTTCGGCTCGGACCTGGCGAGCGTGGCGCGCAGCCCCCGGGTCGTCGACCTGACGTCGGCGATGCGCAACGGGCCGACGCCGTGGGCCACGTTCTGGAAGCCGGTACGGGACGCGGTCACCGTCAACGGCCGGGTGCGGGCCGCGCCCGCGGTGCTCGACTCGCTGGCCGTCGTCTACAACAAGAAACTGTTCCGGCAGGCCGGGCTCGACTACCCGAAACCGGGCTGGAAATGGGAGCAATTCACCGACACGGCACGGCAGTTGACCGACCACGACCGGGGCGTCTTCGGCACCGGCTGGCCGGCTGTCGGCGACGAGGACACGGTGTGGCGGCTGTGGCCGATGCTGTGGGATCTCGGCGGCGAGGTCGTCGCCCCGGACGGCAAGCACATCGGCTTCGCCGACCAGGGCGTACGAGCACTCCGGACCCTCGCCCGACTCGGCCACGACAAAAGCGCGTACCTCGACACCAAGCCCGGCAGCGAACAGCTCTACCAGGTGTTCCTCAACAGCCGGATGGCCATGGTCGCCACCGGTCCCTGGCAGTTGCCCGACATCATCACCGCGAAGATCGACTACGGGGTCGTGCCGCTGCCGACGTACAGCGGGCACGCGGTCACCATCTCGGGGCCCGACACGTGGACGGTCTTCGACAACGGTTCGGCCCGTTCCCGGGCGGCCGTGGAGTTCGTGCAGTGGATGAACTCGCCCGTCCACGACGTCCGTTGGGACATCTCGGCGGGTGGGCTGCCGCTGAGCACGGGGACCGCGGCACGGCCGGAGTGGCGGGAGCACAGCGCCCGTACGGTCGGACTCGACGTCTTCACCGACAGCCTGCGCTCGGCCCGCGTGCGGCCCGTCCACGCCGCGTATCCGCAGATCTCGCAGGCGTTGGGCGAGGCCATCGTCTCCGTGCTGCTCGGCCGGGACTCCCCCGAGAAGGCGCTCCGTTCGTGCGCCGACAAGGCCGACGCGGCCCTGCTGATCCCCAGGTGACTTCCCCCTTCCGGGAGACCCCGATGTCCACACTGCCCCGCGCCCTCACCCTCCCCGCGCAATCCGCGGCCACCGCTCAGGCCGCCCGCCGCGCCGCTCGCCGTCGCGCCCGTCAAGAGCGGTCCACCGCCTGGGCGTTCATCGGTCCGTCGGTCGTGGTGATCCTCGGGCTGAGTGTCGTGCCCGTCGTCTGGTCGCTGCTCCTGTCGTTCCGCGCCGACGATCTGGTCACACCCGGCCGCTGGGTCGGCCTCGACAACTACCGGGCCCTCGCCCAGGACCCCAACTTCCGTACGGCGGTGGGCAACACGCTGCTGTACGCGGCCCTGTACGTGCCGCTCAGCCTGGTCGGCGGACTCGCGCTGGCGTTGGCCCTCAACCGCCGGATCCGGCTCATCGGCCTGTACCGCACGCTGGTGTTCATCCCGTTCGTGGTATCGGCGACCGCGCAGGGCGTGCTGTTCTCGTTCATCCTCGACCCGGAGTTCGGCGTCGCCAACGCGCTGCTGCACCACCTCGGCATCTCCGCACAGGGGTTCCTCGCCGACCCGGACCAGGCGCTGTACCTGCTGGTGCTGATCTCGCTGTGGAGCGGGGTCGGCTTCTGTGTGGTGGTGTACCTGGCCGCGCTCCAGGACGTGCCGCCCGAACTCGTCGAGGCGGCCCGCATCGACGGCGCCGGCCGGGCGCAGGTGCTGCGCCATGTGACGCTGCCCGCGCTCACGCCGGTCACGGTGTTCCTGCTGCTGTGGCAGTTCATCACCTCGCTCCAGGTCTTCGACCTGATCTACGTGACGACGAAGGGCGGCCCGTTGGGTTCGACCACGGTGATCGTGTACTTCGTCTGGCAGCAGGCCTTCCAGATGTTCACCGCAGGCTACGGCGCCGCGTCGGCGTACGTCCTCGCCGTCGCGCTGCTGGTGGCGGGCGGCGCGCTGCGGGTCGTACGGCGGCGGCAGGGCCGTACGGACGGGGGTGTGCGATGAGTGCGCGGCGGGTGAGTGCGTGGCATCTGGTGCTGGCGCCGCTGGCGTTGTGCTTCGCGCTGCCGTTCGGGTGGCTGCTGCTCAGCTCGGTGATGACGAACGCGGAGATCAACCGCTTCCCACCCGCCTTGTGGCCCAAGGGAATTGACCTCGGCGGCTATCGCTATGTGCTGGGCAACGCGTTGTTCCCGCGCTGGTTCGCCAACTCGCTGATCGTGGCGTCGGTGGCGGTGGTGTCGAATCTGCTGCTGGGGTCGCTCGGCGGGTACGCGTTCGCGCGGATGCGGTTCGCCGGCTCGCGGGTGCTGTTGGGGCTGATGCTGGCGACGATGGTCGTGCCGTTCCAGCTGACGATGATCCCGACGTTCCTGGTGATGAAGTGGTTCGGGCTGATCGACACGTTGGGCGCGCTGATCCTGCCGTCGTTGGTGACGCCGTTCGCGGTGTTCCTGTTCCGGCAGTTCTTCCTCGCGCTGCCGAGGGAGATGGAGGAGGCGGCCTGGATCGACGGGTGTTCGCGGCTGCGGGTGCTGTTCTCGATCGTGATGCCGCTGGCCCGGCCGGCGCTCGCCACGGTCGCCGTGCTGACGTTCCTGTCGACGTGGAACGACCTGTCGTGGCCGCTGATCGCGATCAACCACGACACCCAGTACACGCTCCAGCTGGGCCTGACGACCTTTCAGGGACAGCACCACACCAAGTGGTCGGCGGTGATGGCGGGCAACGTCATCACGGTGGTGCCGGTGCTGGTGGCGTTCCTGCTGACGCAGAAGACGTTCATCCAGTCGCTGACGTCGAGCGGTCTCAAGGGATGAGCCACGCAAGCTACTTGACACACCTTCAGAGGAGCCAGATGACCGACGTCAGGATCGCCTTCGTGGGCGCCGGCAGTGTGGTGTTCACGCAGGGCCTGCTCGCCGACCTGTTCGCGTTCCCCGAACTCGCCCGCGCCCGGATCGCGTTGCACGACATCGACCCGGAACGGCTCGCGACGGCGGAGGGCGCGGCCCGCCACATCGCCCGAGTACGCGGCGCCGAGCCGGAGATCACCGCGCACCTCGACCGCCGATCGGCCCTCGCGGACGCCGACTTCGTCGTCAACATCGTCCAGGTCGGCATGAACGAGGCCACCCGCACCGACTTCGCGGTCCCGGCCCGCTACGGCCTGCGCCAGACGATCGCCGACACCCTCGGCATCGGCGGCATCTTCCGCGCGCTGCGCACCTTCCCGGTCCTCAGGTCACTCGCCGAGGACATGGCCGAACTCTGCCCGGACGCCCACCTGTTGAACTACACCAACCCGATGGCGATGAACCTCCTCTACCTGAGCCGCACCGCCCCCGCCCTCAGGGCGACCGGCCTGTGCCACTCGGTGTACTGGACGATGCACGACCTGTCCCAGCTTGTCGGCGTCCCCTTCGAAGAGGTCTCCTACCTGGCCGCCGGGGTCAACCACCAGGCCTGGGTCCTGCGTTTCGAGCGGGCCGGGCAGAGCCTCTACCCGCTCCTCGACGAGACGATCGCGAAGGACCCCGAACTCCTGCGCCGGGTCCGCGTCGACATGTACCGCCGCCTCGGCCACTACCCCACCGAGACCAGCGAGCACTCCGCCGAGTACGTGCCCTGGTATCTGCACCACCCCGAGGAGATCGAGCGGCTACGGCTGCCGGTCGGCGCGTACCTGGAGATCATCGAGGAGAACACCGCGAGCTACGAACGCACCCGCGACGCCCTCGCCTCCGGCATCCCGCTCCCCGTCGAGGGCACGCTGGAGTACGCCCCGCAGATCATCCACAGCATCGTCACCGGCACGCCCCGCACGGTCTACGGCAACGTCCCCAACCGCGGCCTCATCGACAACCTCCCCGCCGACTCGGTCGTCGAAGTCCCGTGCCTGGTCGACGCGTCGGGCGTCCAGCCGACCCGGGTCGGCACCCTGCCCCCGCAGTGCGCGGCCCTCAACAGCGCCTACGTCTCCGTCACCGACCTGGTGGTCCGCGCGGCCACGGACGGCGACCCGCGCCACATCCGGCACGCGGCGATGGCCGACCCGGCGACGGCGGCGGCCCTGCCGGTCGAGCGGATCTGGGACCTGTGCGACGACCTCGTAGCGGCGCATGGAGAGCGGTTGCAGCCGGAGCTGCGCGCGCTGCTGGGGCACTGACGGGCGACCGGGCGAGGCGTGACCGCCTCTGGCCGCCGGGCGTGGGTCCGGAGCCAGGCGCAACGCGGCGTCGCACGGCCGTCCCCGGCCGACCGACGAGGGCCCCGGAGTCGCGAGCGACGCCGCGCCGCTCACGGGCGTCCGGCGTTGGTGTGACCCGCCCTCGCCCGCCCGGCGTGGGGCGACCGGGCGGCGGCCAGGGTCCCGCATCCTCGGCGCAGGCGACCGGCACCCGGCCGGTCGTGGCCGTACGGGAGGAACGCGGTGCCGAGACGTTCGACCAGATTGAGGACTCTGCTGGGGGCGGCCGTGCTGCCGCTGGCCCTGGTGTCGCCCGCGTGGGGCGGCACGGACCCGGCGCCGTCCCCGCCCGAGCCGCCGTCGACCCTGTGCGCGCCCGCGGGCACCCTGCACGGCGCGCACGGCCAGCATGCCGTCGTCAGCCTCTGCGCGGGCAGTGGCACCCCGACCATGGCGGTCTCGGCTCCCGCGACCTGCGGACAGCTCAGGTCGGCCGTCCGGTACACGTGCCGCACCTCGGGCACCTGGACCGCCGAGCGTGACGGCGGGACGGCCGCGTCCGGCACGTTGCCGGGGTCGGGCCAGTATCCGGGCCCGGGGACGTACGACTTCACGGCCGGCGTGCGCGTCCGCTCCGCGCCCGAGGGCGTGGACCTGCGGGGAACCGTCCACGCCACGCTGACCCTGACCGCGCCCAAGCCGAAAATCACGCACGGCATCGAGGTCGACCGGAGCACGCTGCGGCCCGACTCGGTGACCACGCTGACGTACACGGTCCACCGGCACAGCGACGAGGGCGACGGCAGCGCACGCTTCGGGCTCATCGCGGAGGAGGGTACGGGCGCGGAGCTGACCACGTCCGACCCGCGCTGCGTCAACCCGCTGGTCGGCCGCCACCCGGCACAGGACCGGCTTCCGCACGCCCTGGACTGCGCGCTCACCGATCTCCAGCCGGGCCACCCGGACACAGTGGTGGTCCGGGTCGCCCTCAAGTCCCGTTGTTCCACGGTGGTTTCGAAGCTGGGCTACTGGATGCCGCAGGGCCAGGCGCTGTACACCGGGGGCATGCTGGCGGGACCGACCGTGACCTGCGGCTAGAGCAGGTCCAGCGCCCTTTCCCAGCCGAACTCCGGCCGCCCTCCGTCCAGTTGGTCCTCGCCGGAGTACGGGTCCCCGAACCGGACGCCCATCCCGCGCAGCCGTATCAGGCTCTCCTGGTAGGCGGGGTGGGCCGCCAACGCGTCGGCCACACAAGGGAGTACGACGGTCGGGACACCCAGGCCGTACGCCTCGCACAAGGTGCCGAGGGCGAGGGTGTCCGCCGTACCGGCCGCCCACTTGTTGATGGTGTTGAAGGTGGCGGGCGCGACGACCACGGCGTCCGGGGCCGGAAAAGGGCGCGGGTCGCCCGGCACGCGCCAGGCCGACCGGATGGGGCGGCCGGTCTGTGCCTCGACGGCGGCGATGTCGAAGAAACCGGACGCGGCGACCGGGGTCGCGATCACCCCGACCTCCCAGTCCAACTCCTTGGCGGCGGCGATCAGTTGGCCGACGTCAGCGGCGATCCCGGCGGCGCAGACGACGACGTAGAGGAAGGGTTTTCCGTCGGGCTCGGTCATCCGGGAACCCTAACTGTCCGGCCTGCGAGGACCACGGGATCAAGGGCCTACTGGAGCGGGAATGACCGGCCGCGCTCGGACTCCGGTCGGGTACCGAAGACGCGCCGGTCCTTCTCCTCGATGGCAACGTCGTTGATGCTGGCCTCGCGCCGGGTCATCAGGCCGTGCTCGTCGAACTCCCACAGCTCGTTGCCGTACGACCGCCACCACTGCCCGTCGGCGTCCCGGCACTCGTACTGGAAGCGGACGGCGATGCGGTTGCCGTCGAAGGCCCACAGGTCCTTGCGCAGCGCGTACTCGTGCTCGCGGGCCCACTTCGCGGTGAGGAACTCGACGATCTCGGCGCGGCCGGTGACGAAGGTGGCGCGGTTGCGCCAGACGGAGTCCTCCGAGTAGGCGAGCGCCACCCGCTGCGGATCGCGGGTGTTCCAGGCATCCTCGGCGGCCTGCACCTTCTGGGCCGCGGTCTCACGAGTGAAGGGCGGGAGG
>NZ_JBXVPZ010000306.1:0-11775 GCF_057961495.1 Streptomyces sp. P5F9
GCTCCACCCCGACCGGCTCGACCCCGAACAGCGCGCCCTGTACGCGGACATCACCGGCGGACCGCGCGCCGCCGGCCCCCAGCTGTTCGCCCTCACCGACCCGGCCGGACACCTCAACGGCCCCTTCAACGCGATGCTGTTCAGCCCCCGGACCGGCAGCGCGCTCCAAGGACTCGGCGCCACGATCCGCTACGGCACCTCGCTGCCGCCCCGGGTCCGCGAGACGGCCGTCCTCGTCGTCGCCGCCGTCTGGGACAGCGCCTTCGAGCGGTACGCCCACGAGCCCGTCGGCAGCGCGGCCGGACTGACCGACACCGAGATCCGCGCCCTGCGCACAGGCGCCGACCCACTTCTGACCGATCCCTTCGAGCATGCGGCCTGGTCCGTGGCCCGTACACTCGCGGCCCCGCCGCGCCACATCGACGACGCATGGTACGAGGACGCCCGCGCCTCGCTCGGCGAGACCGCACTCTTCGAACTGTCCACACTCGTCGGCTACTACGCGACGCTCGCCCTCCAACTTCGCCTGTTCGACGTCCCCGCGCCCGGCCCGCACCGGCACGACGCGCCCTGCGGGACACCGCCCACGGACGAGGAGTCCACACCGTGAACAAGATCTGCTCGACCGCGGCCGACGCGGTGCGCGACATCGACGACGGTGCCTCGCTGGCCGTCGGAGGATTCGGCCTCAGCGGAGTGCCGAACGCCGTGATAGCCGCGCTCCACGAACGGGGCTCCGCCGGGCTGTCGGTCGTCTCCAACAACTGCGGCGTCGACGGCGCCGGTCTGGGGATCCTGCTCGCCGCACGTCGCATCGCCCGGGTCACCGGTTCCTATGTGGGGGAGAACAAGGAGTTCGCCCGGCAGTACCTCGCGGGCGAACTGGAGGTCGAGCTGACCCCCCAGGGCACCCTCGCGGAACGGCTGCGCGCGGGTGGCTGCGGCATCCCGGCCTTCTACACCCCGGCCGGAGTCGGCACCCAGGCCGCCGACGGCGGACTGCCCTGGCGCTACGCCCCGGACGGCACGGTCGCTGTCGCCTCCCCGGCCAAGGAGACCCGCGCCTTCGGCCACCGGACGTACGTGCTGGAGCACGGCATCACCACGGACTTCGCACTCGTCCGCGCCTGGCGCGGAGACCGGCACGGCAACCTCGTCTTCCGCCGGGCGGCCGCCAACTTCAACCCGCTGGCCGCGATGGCCGGACGCGTCACCGTCGCCGAGGTCGAGGAACTCGTCGAGCCCGGCGACCTGGACCCGGAACACGTCCATCTGCCAGGGGTGTTCGTCCAGCGCGTGGTCCCCCTCACCCGTGAACAGGCGACCGCCAAAACGATCGAGAAGAGGACGGTGCGCGCCTGATGGCCTGGACCCGTGACCAGATGGCGGCCCGCGCCGCCGCCGAACTGACCGACGGTTCCTACGTCAACCTCGGCATCGGACTGCCGACCCTGATCCCCGGTCACCTCCCGCCCGGCGTGCACGTCGTCCTGCACTCCGAGAACGGCATCCTCGGCACCGGCCCCTACCCGGCCGAGCACGAGGTCGACCCCGATCTGATCAACGCGGGCAAGGAGACCGTCACCGTGCTGCCAGGAGCGTCCTTCTTCGACTCCGCACTCTCCTTCGGCATGATCCGCGGCGGTCACATCGACACCGCCGTCCTCGGCGCCATGCAGGTGTCGGCCTCCGGCGACCTCGCCAACTGGATGATCCCCGGCCGGATGGTCAAGGGCATGGGCGGCGCGATGGACCTCGTGCACGGCGCCCGCCGGGTCGTCGTCCTCATGGAGCACACTGCCAAGGACGGTTCGCCCAAACTGGTCAAGGACTGCGACCTGCCCCTCACCGGAACCAGCTGCGTGCACCGCGTCGTCACCGATCTCGGTGTCCTCGACATCACCCCTGACGGCCTCGCCCTGGTCGAGACGGCGCCCGGCGTGACGTACGACGAGATCAGCGCGAAGACCGCCGCATCTGTGCGGGCCCGCACAGATATCCGCTGACTGCCCCACCCACCGCCCCTCACCCAGCACCAAATGGAACCAGCCACCGACTTTCGGCTACTGCAACTCCTGGCCGCGGGCCCTGCGAGAAAACCCCTCCAAACAGGTGCAATCACGGTTGTCAAGGCAGTCCTGAAGCGTCGGCACTCACTCTCGTACGCCGCCATTGCGGCTCGCTCGCACCAAAGCCACCAACTGCCTCGACCGGTCCGCACCGATCCGCAACTCCTTCCGCAGCGACTCAGCCGAGACCGGACGCTGATGCCGATCCTGGTGCTGGGCATCGACCTGCCGGGCACGCTCCAACAGGGGATCCCCAAGAATTCGATCATCGACCCCGTCGACCTCGGCTCCTTCTCCGAGACGATGCTCCGCATCCATCTGCCCAGCCGGCCGGTGCGCCAACAACTCGACCGACAACAACAGCGCGACCGGCGGCCACCCCGCCACCAGCACGGCTTCCACGTCAGCGCCGGCGCCGCCGCAACATTCGCGGCCAGGGACACCGCGATCCCCGACAGAAAGGCAGACCATAGCGAGCCCAGTGCGCGGCGCGTACGGATGCCAGTGGGCTTCAGCAGGCCAACCGTGGCCAGGAGCAGTAGGCCGTCCACAGACAGCGGCCACAGTGAGGCGCTGACACTATCCGCGCCGCCCAGCAACGCGAACTCCCTCTGGTGCACGTACGACGCGTATGCAGCGACCCCGGCCACAACGAGAGCGCACAGCGGCCGGACCCACGCATCCAGATCGAAGCCCCGACTCCCGGCAGCCTCGTCCCGGACCTCGGGAACATCACTCATCGAACCCACCGCCCGGCGCCCGTCCCAGTGCACAACGCGTGCACACTTCTCCAGGAACTCCCGGGAACTCGCAGGTAGAAGCGGGAAGCCCACAGACGCAGGAAAGGGCCCCGACCGGCCCATAAGACCAGGTCAGAGCCCTGCTGGCAGACGAGTCGGGCTGTACGTCAGGAACACGGTGGGTATGCCGCGGAACTCGGGGCGCCCGCACAACGTACAGCGAACATCCCTCACGTACTCAGGCATTTTCCCCGCGCGCTCCCCCATCGGGCGGCCGTGACGATCAGCGTTTCTTGCGGCGTCGGGGCACGGCTGGTAGGACTGTGGCGCGCCGTCACCGTCACATGTTCGATTCTGCGGGGGTTCATGTGGTCGCCACGGCCTTCACGTCCTCGTCTCGGCGACGGCCGGACGCTCCGGACCCAACTCGGCGGCGAGTTCCGGCAGTTGCCCGGCGGGCCGCGCAGCACGGGCTGGCGCTGGCCGCTGTTTCGGTGACCGTGTTGCTGTGTGCGACGGCGTTGGCCGCGCTCGCGGCGCTGGCGGGGAGTTCGGTGCAGGCCGGGGCCGTGCGGCGGTTGGCCGCTGATCCCGACGCGCAGGTGAACGTCAACGCGGCCTACCGGGCCGGGGGGATGGCCGTCGCCGACCGGGATGTGCGGGCCGCCGCGGAGCGGGTGTTCGCCGGGGTACCCCAGCGGACGTATGTGGGGCTGCTGGGCACATCTCCGGTCTCCGTGACGGGAATTGACGGAGCCGAGGGGCCGCCCCGCGGGCCCGGGGGCAGCGGGTTGCATCCGGTCGCGGTCCAAGACGGGGGCAGGTTCGGGGAGTTGACGGCCGGGCGGTGGCCTGCCGGTACGGCTGATGCCCCGGCCGGTGCCTTCACCTCGCTGCCCGATGTGCCGGTCGCCACCGGGTCCACCGAGCCGGTCGACACGGCGGTGCCCGACGCGCTGGCCAAACGCCTTGGTATCGGGCCCGGTTCGAGCCTTCGGGTGCGGGACGCGTTCAGTCGCCCCATGACCCTGCGGGTCACCGGGGTCTTCCGGGCGACCGGTGCCGTCGGGTTCTGGCCCGCGATGGCCGGCGACCTGACCGAGGGCGAGACCGCCGACCAGGACCTGCTGGTGGTCTCGGCGTCGGCGCTCAACGGCAGCGCCGTCCTCAACGGCCACCTGACGGCCCACTGGAGCGTGCAGCCCGACCTCTCCCGGCTCGACGCGGACGGCCTCGCCGGACTGCACGACCGGCTGCGCGCCTTCTCCGGCAGCCAGAGCGGGGTGTCGGTGTTCGGCGGGCGGCAGCCGTCGCTGGACGACCTGACCGTGGCCTCCGGACTGCCGGGCGCGATCGACGACTTGACGGTCCCGACGGTCGCGGCCCGCTCCTCGCTGTACCTGCCCGGCGTGCTGCTCGCGGTCCTCGCCCTGGCCACCCTGGTGCTGGCCGCCCGCCAGCTGACCGAGCGCCGACGCGACGAGCTCGCCCTCCAACAGGCCCGGGGCGCGGGCACGTTGAGGTTGCTGCGCGGTGCGGCGGCCGAGTGGGCGCTCACCGGCGTACCGGCTGCCGTGGCCGCGCCCTTCCTGGCCGGGCTGCTGCACCCCGGCACCCGGGGCGCCGACGCGTGGGCGGCCGTAGGACTGACCCTGCTGGTGCACGCGGCGGCGGTGCTGCTGCCCGTGCTGCCGTCGGCGCGGTCGCGGCCGGCGCGCGGCGCGCGGGCCGCCGCCGCGCAACGGCTGGGCGCCGACCTGGCGTTGCTGGCCGTGGCGACCCTGGGGTACCTGGAGTTGCGGCGGCACCACTCGCTGATCGCCGACCTGGGTACCGGCAGCACGTCCGCGGACCCGGTGCTGGTCCTCGTGCCGACCCTGGTGGCGGGCGCCGCCGCGCTGCTGTTGCTACGGCTGCTGCCGCTGACGTCGCTGCTGCTGGACGCGTTCGGGCGGCGTAGCCGAGGGCTCGTACTCGCCCTGGCCGGCTGGCAGTTGAGCCGGCGGGCCGCGCGCAACGCGGGGCCGGTGGTGCTGATGTGCCTGGCCGTGTCGGTGAGCGCCTTCGCCACCACCGCGCTGGCCTGTCTGGGCGGACTCGCGTCCGAACAGGCCGCGTTCACGGTCGGCGCGGATGTGCGGATCGACCCGTCGGCGGACGACGGTTACCCCTCCGCCGTGCTGGGCGCCGCCTATCGCGCGCTGCCGGGGGTGACCTCCGTGACACCGGTGACGCGGTCGACGGTGAACCTGCCCGGCGGCGCCACCGAGGACCTGGTCGGCACGATCGGCGGGCCCGCGCCCCGCACCCCGTCACCGGTCGTCCCCGGCCTACGGCTCCCCGGGCGGCCGACCGCGCTGCTGCTGGACGAGCGGCTGCGCAGCGACGGCAACCGCGTGGCACCGAGCCTCGAACTCACCGTGCAGGACGCGTCCGGCCTGGTCAGCGTCGTATCGGCGCGCCTGCCCACCGCCGACGGGGAGCGGCACACCGTCGTGGTCCCGCTGGCCGTGGCGCTGAGCGGGGGCCACCCGCGGGCGTATCCGCTGACGGTGACCGCGGTCAGTGTCCTGCCGCAGCCGAACGTGCGTCCGGCGCGGCTGGACCTGGACCTGATGCGGATCGGCACGCGCGGCAGTGCGGGTGGTTCGGACACTGCGGACGCCTGGGTCTCCCAACTGCCCGGCGGGCAGGCCTGGTCCGACCGCACGGACCACGCCGCCGACTCCACCGAGGGTGCCTGCAAAGGGAAGTTGACCGACACCTACAACCCCGGTACCCCCGGGGTATGCGCGATCGTGCCCGGCGGCCCGGCCGTGCTCCGGACCACCGTCAGCACCGGCATCCGCCCCTCCCAGGCGATCTCGGACTCCTTCGGCGGCCTGTCCGACAGCGACTACGCCACCCGGCCCGGCAGCCAGGTACGGCTCGTGGCGGGCCCGGCGGGCGGTCCGGCACCGCTTCCGGTTCTCGCAGACACCTCCACGCTGCGCGCCGCCCGCCTGCACCTGGGCAGCACCACCACACTCGACCTGGGCGGCGGCCGGATCACCGCCAAGATCGTGGGCAGCGTCGACTCACCGCCCGGACTGGGCCGCGGCCAGGGCCACTTGATCGCCGACCAGCGCCGGCTCGCCACCGCGCTCACCCTGGCCGGCGCCGACCAGCAGGACCCCGCGTTCTGGTGGCTGAGCAGTACCGACAGCGAGCGTACGGCCGCCGCCGTCGAGGCCCAGCCCGCGCTGGGCGGCGTCACCACCACGGCACGCACCGCCGCGTCCCTACAGGCCGACCCGTTCCGCGCCGGGCTGCGCCGGGTGCTGGAACTGGTCCGCTATCTGGCCCCCGGTTTCGCGGTCATCGCCTTCACCGTGCACGCGGTGGTCTCCACCAGGCAGCGCCGCAAGGAGTTCGCCCTGCTCCGGGCGATCGGCGTCCGCGCCACCAGCCTGTCCGCACTACTGGGCGCCGAACAGGTGGGGTTGGCGCTGTTCGCCGTGGTGCCGGGGGCACTGATGGGGATGGCGCTGGCATCGGCGGTACTGCCGCTGGTCACGGTGGACGACAGCGGCCAGGCTCCCTATCCGCCGCTGCCGCAGGTCATTCCCTGGGGCACGGTGGCACTGACGGCCGTGGCAACTGCCCTGGCCATCAGCGCCGTTGTACTGGGGCTGGCGCGGCTGTTGGCCCGGGTGGATCTGGTGCGGGTGTTGCGGGCGGGGGAGGACCGTTGAGCGGGGAGCCTGATCGGAGGGGGCAGACGGTGAGTCAACCCGCGTGCACACGCGTGGAGTTGAGGCGGCCCGCGGAGCCGGGACGACCGGAGGGGTCGAACGGTGACGCAACCAGCAGGCAGACACGCGGAATTGATGCGACCCATGGGACCGGGCACGACCGGAAAGGCCCGACGGTGACCCGACCCACAGGCGGAGACGCGGAGTTGATGCGCCCCACGGGACCGGGACGACCGGAGAGGTCGACCGGTGACGCAACCAGCGGGCAGAAACGTGGAGTTGATGCGACCCATGGGGCCGGGCACGACCGGAAAGGCCCGACGGTGACCCGACCCACAGGCGGAGACGCGGAGTTGATGCGGCCCATGGGACCGGGCACGACCGAAGAGGGCGGACAGTGACCCGAACCATGGACACGCGCGAGGCGGTGACACGCCCCGTGAAGCCCCGTCCGGCCGTGACGCGGCGTCTGATTCGCAAGGAGACCCGCGGCGACCTGCCGATGCTGGTCTGCCTGGCGGTACTCGTCCTGGTGCTGACGGCGTTGTGCGCGTGGGCCCCCGCCCTCGCGGGCGGTCAGGAGGACCGGGCGCTGCGGCAACGTGTCGACGCCGCGCAGGCCCAAGCGCCGCTCATCAGCCTGAGCACCACACCGGAGATCTTCAACACCTCACCGCCCACCGTGGACATGGCCACCCTGCTCGCCGCCGGCCGCACCCTCACCGACCCGCTCAGCGGCGGAGCCGCGCGGCACCTGTCCTTCACCGGCGGCGGCAGCTACGACTACGACCCGGCGTCCCTCCTCTCCCCCCGCCCGGCGGGCACCAGCACCCAACTGACGGCCAGTTACCTGCCGTCCACGCGGACCCATCTCCGCTACGTCAGCGGTCACGCGCCCGCCGACCACACCCCGCCAGCCACCGCACCCCAGATCGGCCTGTCGCAGGCCACCGCGCAGGCGCTGGGCGTCCGGACCGGCAGCCGGCTGAGCCTGGAGTTCGCCAAGACGCCGGGGGCACAAACCTCGGCGCCACAAGCCGAGTTGGTGGTGAGCGGCATCTACCGCACCACGGCCACCACCGACGACTTCTGGACCGGCCGGGAGACCCTGGACCAGCCCTCGCGCTACCCGGCGGAACGCTCCACCGGCACCGTGCTCGCCGTCCGCGGCCTCGTCGGCCGCGACGCCGCCGACCTGTTGGCCGGCGCCGGGGTGGGCGGCCCCCGGGTGACCTGGCAGTTGCGCGCCGACCTGTCCGGGGCGGCGCTCGACCGGGCCCGCGCGCTGACCGGGCCGCTGTCCCACTACGGCGCGGACCTGAGCGCCGCCCTGTGCCAGGGCAGCGACTGGGTCACCGGCGACATCAGTTGCCAGATCGGCAGCCAGTCCACCCAGTCCCTGCTGGTGACCGACTCCCTGACCCCGCTGCTCACCACGTTCACGGCCCAGGACCAACAGGCCCGAGCCCTCGCGACATACGCCGTCGACGCGCTCGCCGCGGTCGCGCTGGCCACCGTCGCCGTAGCGGTACGCCTGCTGCTGCGCCGTCGGCAGCCACACCTGCGGTTGCAGCGCGCGCGGGGCGCGTCCACCGCCCGGCTGGTCCTGCTGCGCTGCGCCGTGGCCTGGCCGGTGGTGCTGATCGCCGCGTTGCTCGGCTGGGCGACCGGCCGGGCTCTCGCCCCCACCGGCACATCGGGCTCGCCTCAACCATTGCCCGCCGCCCTCGTCACCGTAGTGGTGCTGCTGACGGTGCCCCTGATGACCTGGCTGGCGGTCCGCGAACCCCGCCGCCCCGGCCGGCTCCGCCGCACGCGCCGCAGAACCGCCGTAGGCCGACGCGTGGTCCTGGAACTGACGGTGCTGCTCGCGACGACGGCAGGCGTGCTCGCGCTCCGCTCACAGGGCCCCGACGGAATCCTGGGCGCGGTACCGGTACTGGTGGCCCTGGCCGTCGTACTGATCCTGCTGCGTGTCTACCCGCTCGTACTGCGCCTGGTCCTACGGCAGACCCGTCGCGGCCGGGGTGTGGTGGGCTTCGTCGGCGCGGCCCGGGCCGCGCATGACGCCCCGGCGACCGGACTGGCCCTGTTCGTCCTGGTGTTGACCCTGGGCACGGCGGTGTTCGGGGGCCTTGTGCAGCGTACGGTCGACGACGGGCTGGCCACGGGGGCGGCGTGGACCACCGGTGCGGACGCGAGCGCGACCGTGGCGGGGATCGTGACGCCGGCCAGGACGGCGGCGAGTGCGGACAGGGCCGTAACTCCCGCCGGAACCGGGGCCGTTGCCGGAGCCGCAGCCCCCTCCGCCGGGACCACGCCCGCCGCCCCGGAGGCCGGCACCCCCACCGGAATACGCACCGCCCTCCAACACCTACGCACCCTCGACCTAGCGGGACAGACCGACGGCGCCGTCGTCTCCCAGGTCGCCGTGATCACCGTGGACCCCCGCCAACTCACCGTCCTCGCCCCGAAGTCACCGCTGGCCGCCGCCCTACGGTCCGGTCTGACCACCCCGCCGGGAACCCGGACCGGCGCGAGCACCCCGCTGCCGTCCTTCCTCTCCCCCGGCCTCCGGGCGAGCGAGCGCACCGGCGGCTTCACCACCACCATCGTGACCCAGGGCCAGCCCCCGGTGAACCTGACCCTCGAACCGGTCGGCACCCTCACCCCCGCCGAGCTGCGCGACCCCCTCCTCGGGCCGATCACGGCGCGGATCCCGGCCGGAACACCGATGCTGATCACCACTGCCGCCGCCGACCACCTACTCCCCCAACAGGCTTCCGGCAGCACCGTCTTGCTCCTCAAGGGCAGCGGTCCCACGGCACTGCGGTCGGCGGCAGCCAGAGCTCTCGGCCCGCTGGCCCAGATCCGCGTCCGCTCCGAGGCCCTGAGCACCCTGCGCGCGGACGGGCTCACTCAGGGCCTGGGCACGATCTACACGACCAGTTCGATTCTGGCCGCGCTGTCCGGACTGCTCGCGCTCGCCCTGGAGTTGACCCTCACCTCGCACGAACGCAGCCGCACCACCTCGTTCCTGCGCACGCTCGGACTCGGCGGCAAGGAGGCCGGGGCGATCCACTTCCTGCAACTACTGCCGCTGGCGGTGGCCTCAGCGCTGGGCGGCACACTGCTCGGCCTGCTCGAACCCCGGCTCCTGGCAGGGACGTTGGACCTACGACAGTTCACCGGCGGCCCGGCCCAACCGGCCCTGCACACCGACTACTCACTGACCCTCGCCCTCGTCGCCGGCGTGACCGCCCTGATCCTGGCGGCCGCGGCGACCGAGACGGTCCTCGCCCGCAGGCGCCGCCTGGGAGCCGTCCTTCGCCTGACCTGAACACCCCCTGAGGGCACGCCAGTTACCGCACACTCTCCGTACCGTCAGTACCGTCCGCCTCGGACTTCGCCCGCCGCGCCGCCTCGTCGGGCCACACGCCGATGTGATCGCTCTCCAGAGCCAGCCGCACCCGCTTGCGCAGATGCAGCCGCTCGGTGAACTCGCTCGGCAGTTGCAGCCGACCGCTGGCGTCCAGTACCGCGTACTCCTCTGCGGTGAGCACCTCGACGCCGTCCTCGTCGGTGGCGACCCGGCGCAACACCTCGGTGGACGTACGGCCGTTGCGGATTCGTACCGTCCGCTGGACCTGTTCGGACACCAGCGCGTCGTGGGTCACCACGATCACGGTGACGCCCAACTCCTCGTTGGCCCGGCGCAGCGCGGCGAAGACCTCGTCGCTGGTGGCGGTGTCGAGTTCGCCGGTGGGTTCGTCGGCGAACAGCACCCGGGGCTCGTTGGCATTGGCCACGGCGACCGCGACCCGCTGCTGCTCACCGCCGGAGAGCGTGTCGGGCGTACGGTCCCGGCAGTGGCCGACGGACAGCAGGTCCAGCAACTCCTCTGCCCGCGCCCGGCGTTGGGACCGCTTGATCCCGGTGTACGTCATCGGGAGCATCACGTTCTCGGCCGCCGAGAGATACGGCAGCAGGTTCCGGGAGGTCTGCTGCCAGACGAAACCCACGGTCTCCCGACGGTAGTCGAGGCGCTCGCGGCGCTTCATCGCCAGCAGATCGTGCCCGGCGACCTCGGCCGCGCCCGCGGTCGGCACGTCCTGGCCGGAGAGTATGCCCAGCAGGGTGGACTTGCCGGAACCGGAGGCCCCGATCACCGCGATCATCTCGCCCTGGGCGACGGCCAGATCGAGCCCCTGGAGGGCCTGCACCTCGACGCCCTCGGTCTGGTAGATCCGCACCAGGTTCTCGCAGACGACCAGCCCCTCCTCGCGCCGCGGTGCGGCGGCCGCGACGGCCCGTCGCCGCAGCTCGTCCAAGTCCGGTGCTCCGGTGGGCTGTTGATGAACTGCCACACGGTCCCCCGAGGAGATGAAGTGACGTCTGCGGATGTGGAGGATAACGATGTCGAACAGCCGCCAGGGTAATGCGGAAGCCCGCACAAGGGGCACGACCGGCCGGGCAGCCGGTCCCGTCAGTCGTCCTCGACGATCCGCCCGTCACGGAGTTCGAGCACCCGGTCGGCCAGCGCGAGGAGTTGGGTGTCGTGGGTGGCGACGAGCGCGGTGACGGACTCACTGCGGACGACGGCACGCAGCAGGTCCATCACGGTGAGACCGGTGTCCGCGTCGAGCTGGCCTGTGGGCTCGTCGGCGATGATCAGGGCCGGGTTGTTGGCGAGCGCGCGGGCGATCGCGACCCTCTGCTGCTGGCCGCCGGACAGCTCACCGGGACGCTGGTCCGCGTGGTCGGAGAGACCGACCAGGGACAGCAACAGGTCGACGCGGGCCTCGCGTTCACGGACCGGGACCTTCCGCAGGCGCAACGGCACCCCGATGTTCTCGGCGGCGGTCAGGATCGGGATGAGCCCGAAGGACTGGAACACGAAACCGATACGGTCGCGGCGCAGCGCCAGCAACTCGTCGTCACCGAGCCCGGCCAGGTCCGTACCGTCCAGGGTGATCCGGCCGGCGTCCGGAGTGTCGAGCCCGCCGACCAGGTTGAGCACGGTGGTCTTCCCGGACCCGGAACGCCCCCGGAGAGCGACGAGTTCACCGCGCGGCACGCTGAAGGAGACACCGCGCAGGGCGTGAACAGCCGTGTCGCCACTGCCATAGGTGCGGCGCAGATCCTCGACCACCACCATCGCGCCGCCCGCCGCCGCCCCGGCATCCGCAACAGCGCCGCGCCCACCGAACTGCTCGCTCACACGTCCTCCCC
>NZ_JBXVPZ010000307.1:0-11767 GCF_057961495.1 Streptomyces sp. P5F9
GTGGCTGAGGATGTGGTGGGTGAAGTCGCGCAGGGTGGCGGGGATGTCGTGGAAGCGGTCGATGACCGTGAGGTATTCGTTCGTGGTCGTCAGCCGTCCGGCGATACCGCGCTGCCAGCCGTCGACCAGTGCGAGGGAGAACGTCCAGGCCATGGCGGTGCCCCAGGCGGTGAACAGCAGCGCCCGCCAGGGCAGTCGGGCGGCGAGGCCGGGGCCGTAGGCGACGACGGCGACCGCGACCGCGAGCGCCGCCGGGGTGCCGGGACCGACGTGCGGTTCCCACTGGGCGAAGACGGGTGGCCAGGCGACGAAGAGCGAATGGTCACGGCGCTGGATCGCGTTGCCGACCAGGACGGCCACCAGGACGAGCAGGGCGGCGGCGAGGGCCGCGGCCAGGTCGCGGACGAGGTCGCGTCGGCGGTCGCCCGGAACGTCACGGGGACGGTCGGCGGGGCGGGTACGGGGACGGTCGCGGAGAAGATCGCGGTTCACACCGACACGCTAGGCCGGGGTGTGCCCGGTGGAGCCGCCGCCGGAGTGGACGTCAGGGTTTCGTCATGGTTTGCGGACCCGTTCGGGGGGTGTCCCCGGCCTACGGTCGGGTCATGCCACGTTCCCCCTCCTCACCCGCGTTCTGGCGCAGCCCGTTGCGCGGTCCCTGGTTCACCTCCGTGCTGGGTGTCGTGCTGCTTGTCGGGATCACGGTGCTGTTCGTGACGGGTCTGGTGTCGTACGCCGCCTACAACCCGGACCTGTCGCCGGTGAACGACCAGACCCCGGACAAGGGCCTGCTCGGCTTCTATCTCTTCTCCTGGCCCACCGACCCGTCCTGGCTGTACCGCCTCACGCAGGGTGTGCACGTCACCCTCGGCATCGTGCTGATCCCCGTGCTGCTGGCGAAGCTGTGGTCGGTCGTGCCGAAGCTGTTCGCCCTGCCGCCGGCCCGCTCCCTCGCCCACGCGCTGGAACGGCTCTCGCTGCTGCTCCTCGTGGGCGGCGGCCTGTTCGAGTTCACCACCGGCGTGCTCAACGTCCAGCTCGACTACATCTTCCCCGGCTCCTTCTATCCCCTGCACTTCTACGGCGCCTGGGTCTTCTTCGCCGCCTTCGTCGCGCACGCCGTGCTGAAGATGCCCCTGGCCCTGCGCAACCTGCGTCACCTCCGGGACGAAGACGAACACCCCGGCGAGGAAGGGGAGTTGGTGTCCCCGGACCCCGCGGAACCCACCGTCTCGCGGCGTGGCGCCCTCGGCGTGGTGGGCGGCGGATCGCTGCTCCTGCTCGGCACGACGGCGGGCCGCAGCTTCGACGGACCACTGCGGGAGACGGCCGTCCTCGCACCGCACGGCGGGCCCGACCCGGGTTCCGGGCCCGGGGGCTTCCAGATCAACAAGACGGCGGCGGCGGTCGGCATCGATGTGCGGGAGACGTCCGAGGAGGCGTGGCGGCTGGTGGTCGAGGGCAATGGCCGGACGGTCCGGCTGGGGCGGGCCGAGTTGCTTCAACTGCCGTTGCACAGCGCCGCGTTGCCCATCGCGTGCGTGGAGGGCTGGTCGACCTCCGACCAGTGGTGGCGGGGCGTACGGCTGCGGGACCTGGCGGCGCTCGTCGGCTACGAGGCGACCGCGGCGCCCGACGTCCTGGTGGAGTCGCTCCAGCGGCACGGGGCGTTCCGCCGGTCCGCCCTGCGGGACAACCAGGTCCGCGACCCGCGGTCCCTGCTCGCCCTGTCCGTCAACGGCGAGGACCTCACCCCCGACCACGGCTACCCGGCGCGCGTCATCGTCCCCGCGGCGCCCGGCGTGCTCAACACCAAATGGGTGGCCCGGATGACGTTCGGAGACCTGTGATGCGCGTTCCGTTCAGGCGGCCGGCGCTCGGCAGCCCGCTGCAACTCCTCTTGCTGGCCTGCTCGTTCGCGCTCGCCGGGTATGCGGGGGTGCGGCTGCTCGCGGACGACTGGTTCGGGGTGGCGCTGTGGTTCGTGGGCGCGGCGCTCGTGCACGACCTGGTACTGGTGCCGTTGTACGCGGGGGCCGACCGGGCCCTGGCGGGAGCGCTGGGTGCGGTCGGCCGCCGGACGTGGACGGTCTACGTCCGGGTCCCGGCCATGTTCTCCGGCCTCCTGCTGCTGGTGTGGTTCCCGTTGATCAGCGGGCAGGTGGCGGACCACTACAGGTCCGCCACCGGCCTCTCCGGCGACGGGTTCCTGGCCCGATGGCTGCTGGTCACGGCGGTGCTGTTCGGGGGCTCGGCCGCGCTGCTCGTCCTGCGGTTGCGCAGGGCGAGGAAGGAGCGGCCGCCGGCCGTCCACTGACCGTCCGGGCGCCACCCCGCCCGGCGGGCGTGGCGCAGCAGGGCGGGGGTGCCCAGGCGGGCCCACGGGAAGGCCGTACCGGAGGCGCCGCGGCCGTCGGCGACGTGCACCCGCACGCGTTCGTCGACATCGACCGGCACGGTCTCGGCGATCAACAGCCCGTCGGGGGCGAGGAGTTGGGACATCCGGCGGAGCAGGGCGTGCGGGTTGCCGCCGATGCCGACGTTGCCGTCGATGAGAAGGGCGGTGTCCCAGCGGCCCTCGCCGGGGAGGGGGTCGAAGACGGACCGGCGTAGGGCCTCGCCGCCGAGGCGGACGGTGTGTGCGACGGCGGCCTCGCTGACGTCGATGCCCAGCGCTCGCCGCCCCTGCGCGGCGAGCGCCGTCACGAGCCGCCCGGGCCCGCAGCCCACGTCGAGCACGGCCCCTTCGGACCGCTCCAGTACCTCCCGGTCCGCCGCGTCGGCCTCGGCGCACCAGCGCTCGACCTCCAGGGGCAGCAGCCAGCCGTCGGTACGGCGGAGGTAGAGGGGGCCGCGGCCGGTGCGCAGGGCGTCCGTGTACGGGTCGGCGGACCAGGGGCGTGCCGTGGCGTCGGGAGGCACGGAGGGCAGTCGCCCGGCGGCCGGCGCGGACAACTCGCCGGGATCCGCCTTCGGGTGGCTCGCGGGGCTCGGCGGGGGGTGGTTCATGAGGGCGGTTGCCGGGCTTCCCTTCGCTGTTGGCGCGGGACGCTCCGGCTCGTTTTCCGCGCTCACCGGGCAACTGCCGTTGTCAGCCGCGCCAGTTCCCTGGCGAACCGCCCCTCCGGTGCCGCGGCGGCGACGAGTTCGGTGTCGTGGGCCGTGTCGACGTCGCGCAGACCCGGCAGGTCGTGGACGCGCAGTCCCGCGGTGGTCAGCCGGGCGCGTTGCACGGCGCCGGTGGTGGGCGTCGACATCGGTACGCCGCGCAGGAGTTCGGGGTCGGGGTCGGCGAGGCCCAGCGCCCAGAAGCCGCCGTCCTCGGCCGGCCCGAAGTACGCGTCGCAGTCGGCGAAGTCGACGGTGAGGAGTTCGGGTGTCACCTGCGGGGTGTCCATGCCGATGAGCAGCGCGGGCCCGTCGCAGCCGGCGAAGGCGGCGGCCAGCCGTTCGTCGAGCCCGCCGCCGCACTGCGGTACGACGTCGAAGCCCGGCGGCAGCCAGGGGCCGGGCGTTCCGTCGAGCACCAGCACCCGTCGCCGTGCGGGCGTCGCCAGCACCACGTGCAGGGTGTCGACGAGCGACGCCTCGGCGAGCGCGGCGGCCTCCTCGGGCGTGAACGGCGGAGTCAGCCGGGTCTTCACCCGTCCCGGCAGCGGTTCCTTGGCGATGACGAGAAGGGTGGTCACAGGGAGTTCGCTCCTTGCGGTGCGGAGAAAGAGCCGGTGGCCGACCCGCCCGCGGGGGCCGGGGGTTCGGCGAGGACACGGCGCATGTCCCGCACCGCCTGCCAGGTGCCGCGCCAGGTCCCGGTGACCTTGGAGGCGCCGGTGCGCGGCAGATACGGCACGTCGTGCTCGGCGACGCGCAGGCCGGCGTCCGCGGCGCGGACGACCATCTGGAGCGGGTAGCCGCTGCGACGGTCCGTCAGGCCGAGGGCGAGCAGATCCGCGCGGCGGGCGGCACGGAGCGGGCCGAGGTCGTGCAGGCGCAGTCCGGTGCGGCGGCGCAGCATCCCGGCGAGCGCGAGGTTTCCGGCCCGGGCGTGCGCGGGCCAGGCGCCTCGTCCCTGCGGACGGCGCCGCCCGAGCACCAGGTCGGCCTCGCCGTCCCGTACCTCGCGTACGAAGGGCACCAGCAGGGACGGGTCGAGCGAGGCGTCGCAGTCGCAGAAGCACACGATGTCCGCTGTGGCGGCCGTCAGCCCGGCGTGGCAGGCGGCGCCGAACCCGCGGCGCTCCTCCCGCACGACGGTGGCGCCGAGGGCGCGCGCCCGTTCCGCCGAACCGTCCGTGGATCCGTTGTCCACGACGAGCGCGCGCCAGCCGGCCGGGATGCGGGCCAGGACCCAGGGCAGGGCCTCGGCCTCGTTCAGACAGGGGAGGACAACGTCGACAGGCGCCGTGTCCGGTTCCGTTGCGGGGGAGGTCGTCACGGCTTTCACCCTACGGTTGAGAAACGGACATATCGGTCTTCCGGTCCTTACGAAACGCGGACGTCGAGGCGCGAAAACGGGGGGCGAGCGCGGCCGGCTACCGCTCCCCGCGGAGCTTCGACGTCGCGAACTCGCGCATTCCCTCCGTGAATTCGGCCTCGGCCTTCCAGCCCAGCTCGGCCCGTAGCCGGGAGGAGTCCGCCGTGATGTGGCGGACGTCGCCGAGCCGGTACTCCCCGGTCACCACGGGCTCGGGCCCGCCGTACGCGGCGGCCAGCGCCCGCGCCATCTCGCCGACCGTGTGCGGGTCCCCGCTGCCGGTGTTGTACGCGGTCAGCGCCCCCTCCCGGGGCTCGGACACCAGCGCCGCCACGTTGGCCGCCGCCACATCCCGTACGTGCACGAAGTCCCGCCGCTGGCCGCCGTCCTCGAAGACGCGAGGCGATTCACCCCGCGCGAGCGCGGAGCGGAAGAAGGAGGCGACCCCCGCGTACGGGGTGTCGCGCGGCATCCGCGGGCCGTACACGTTGTGGTAGCGCAGCGACACCGCCGAACCACCCGTCGACCGCGCCCACGCCGCCGCCAGGTGCTCCTGGGCCAGCTTGGTCGTCGCGTACACGTTCCGGGGGTCGACCGGAGCGTCCTCGCCCACCAGCCCCGGCGCCAACTCCGCACCGCAGTGCGGACACCGGGGCTCGAAACGCCCCGCGTCCAGATCGGCCACGGCCCGGGGGCCCGGCCGCACCGGCCCGTGCCGCTCGCAGGCGTAGGAGCCCTCGCCGTAGACGACCATCGACCCGGCGAGCACCAGCCGGCGCACCCCCGCGTCGGCCATGGCGGACAGCAGCACCGCCGTACCGAGGTCGTTGTGCGAGACGTAGTCGGCCGCGTCGCCGAACCCCGTCCCCAGCCCCACCATCGCCGCCTGATGACACACGGCGTCCACATCCGGCAGCACGGACGCGACCGCCTGGGGACTGCGTACGTCGTGGCCGTCGCGCAGATCGAACACGACCGCCTCGTGCCCGCGCGCGGTCAGCGCCTCGACGACATGGGACCCGATGAACCCGGCACCGCCGGTGACCAGTACTCGCATACGCCTGACGCTAGGACCGCGCCCCCGCCGCTCGGCAGCACCACGCCCGTCATGTCACCGGTCCGTAAGACGCTCCGGTCCGGCTTCCCGGCAACTCCCGCCCGTGCGCGCGGAGTTGTTACGGGATGCTGACGTGGCGGCCGAACCCCTACTGCCCCGCCCGCCTCATGGGCAACTCTGGTCTCCGTTCTCCACCGACCCCGTGGTGGCGGCGAAGGCCCGAGGAGCGACGTATGAGCAGGCACACCGTCGGCCGCGACGGCTCCCTGACCAAGGTCGGTACGACCAGTGGACTGCCTCCCTTCGCCGAGTCCGGCATGGAGGGCATCGTCGCGGTGTAAAGAAGCGGCCACCGCGGCCAGGGCGCCCCAGACATCACCTGTCCGGGGCGCCGGGCGCTGTCCGCACGGCACAGCATGCTCAAGCGCCGGCCGTCGCGGCTCTCTCACTCGCGCAGACACCACTCGACGAAGACCCCGATGCTGGGGTCCACCTGCCCCGCCTCGTCCGCCACCGCCGCCGTGCAGAAGAACCGGACCTCCCCGAACTGAAGATCCATCGTCTTCACCAGATTCCGCAGCCCCAGCTGTTCACTCAGCCACTTCCGCAGGGCATCGCTGTCGTCCGGTTCGGGGGCCAGCAGGGCGGGCTGTCCGGTCAGCAGGTCCCTCTTGCTGACCGCTACGGCGAGCCGGGCCTTGTCGAGGCGGGTGTCCATCGTGTGGATGGTCTGCACCGAGCGCGAGAACACGTCCTCCGGATCGACGGTCGAGGCCAGCGTCCGGTCCACCTTCGGGCCCTCCGGGTCCAGGCGGGTCCAGAACGCGTCGACGGCCATCGGGTCGAGGACGAAGAGGAAGGTGCGGGCCTCCCGGGCGTAGCGCAGCGCGTCGGTCTCCTCGCGGCTGACGAACCGCTCGCCGGCCGTGTCGAAGACATGCACCAGCCGTTCGGCGCGGCCGCCGCCCAGCACGAACGAGTGGGCTCGCGGCAACGTCTTCTGGGTGGGGCGGGTGTGGCCCTGGAGCTCCAGAACCTCGTTCAGCACCCGCTGGTTGGCGGTCGACTCGGGGTCCGCGAGCCGGATCGCCGGCCCACCGTTCTCCGCCGCGTTCTCCAGGGACTTCACCATCGCCGCCATCAGCTGGGTCTTGCCCGCGGCCCGGCCGCCGATCAGCGGCAGGATCACCTCGGGCATGTGCCCGGCGTCCGGGTTCATCGGCTCGCCGCAGTGTTCGTACACGCAGTAGCCGCTCAGCCGGGCGTCCCTGCTCATCAGCATCAGCAGGGTCGGAACCCGCTCGTCGCAGGCGCACCGGCGCCTGAAGAGGCCGAAGGTGCCTGGGCGGATGTCGGCGTGCCGGCGTCGGCAGTTCGCGCGGGGGCAGTCGTACGCGGGGTAGGGGACGCGTTCGAAGCAGCTCGGGCACAGCATGCCCCGGGGCAGCCCGCGCAGGATCATCACCGTGCGGTCGACGGCCCGCAGGGTGAACGCGGTCAGCCGGGCGCCGCCCGCCAGCAGGGCCACGCCGAGCGCCTGCACGGCGAGGAGCGTGCCCAGCACGAGTGTCGCGGCGCCTGCGCCGACGCCGAGGCCCAGGTAGAGGGTCAGGCCGTACGGCACCGAGAAGGCCCGGTTCACGGAGGGCGCGGTGAACTGGCCGGTGGTCACCTGACGATAGGAGTCGGTGACCGTGCGGACGTACAACCGCCGTCCCTGGGTGAGGAGTTGGCGCAGATCGCGGGTGGCGGGGCCGAAGAAGTAGTTGCGGTGGGCCAGTTCGTCGGCGGGCCGGTACGGCGGGACGGTCACGAACTCGTCGGTCCGCAGACGCAGCACGCCGTTGAGCAACTGGCAGTAGCGCCCGAGCAGTTGACTGACCAGGGCGGTCCCGCGCAGGGCCGCGATCACCGGGGCGACGAACAGGTAGAGCACGAGCAGCGCCAGGTAGGCCGCGGGGATGAGGACGAAGAACACGATGTCGTCCATCTCGGGCTCACCCCTCTTCCGGTCGGGGGCCGTCCGGGGACCGCCGTGGGGTGATCTTGCGGCTCCACTTCTTCACACGGCCCAGACGCTTCACGGCGACCTCCTGATAGAAGTCGGCGAGCCGGGTGTCGTAGGGGCGGAGCGCGCGGGACAGGCGGTCCAGGTCCTCGGACCGCCAGTGGTCGGCGACGTACTGGCGCAGTGCGTGGACGAGCTCCAGATGTGCCTGCGGCAGTGCGACCCGTTCGGCGTTGACCGCGATCACTCCGGTGACATGGCTGAACAGCACCTCGTCGACCCGGTTCGAGGTCGCCGCGGCCTGGCGCACGGTGCGCAGATAGCCGTCGGTCAGGGAGAAGCCGAACTCCCCGATCTCCGTGCGCAGTCGGGCAGGGTCGGCGGGCACCCGGAGCATGGCGGGCAGCAGCCGGTAGCGCTTCAGGGCGCGGGGAGGTGCCCAGGCCTCGATCTGCGGGATCCGGAACGCACGGGCGAGTGCGGTGGCCTCGGCGGCCTCGCGCAGGGTCGCGTCCAGCTGGAGGGTGGTCCCCACACACTCCTGGGTGACCACCCGCAGCCAGGCGAAGCGGCCGGGCGGGGTGAGCGCGTCGCACAGCTCCAGACAGGCCCGCAGATCCTCCTCGTCCCCGATCTCCTGTTTCACCGTGCGGTCGAACCACTCGCCGACCGCCTTGTCCACCGGCTGGTCCGACGGCAGCCGACGGGCGATCTCGGTCGCCTCCTCGTACCTCCAGGCCGGCGACGGCCGGCGCCACAGACCGCGCAGCAGGTCCGCGTCCGGCGAGGTCAGACCGCGCACCCGAAGGATTCTGAACAGCAGGTCGACCGTGCGGGCGGGGGTCCGCTCCGCCTGCGCCCGCCAGTAGTGCTCAAGGAGCAGGGGCCGATCACCGAGGTCCCGCTCGCCCAGCAGCTCGGCCGGGAACTGGGCGAACAGCTGCCCCTGACCGCCCCGCTCGTCCAGCGCCTCCTCCACCGACCTCGCCAGTCCGGCCCTGAACTCCGGGAGAGTGGCGACGAGGCGGTTGACCTCTTCGCGCAGGCCGGGGCCCGCGGCGGAGGAGCCGAGCAGGGCGCGGGCCAGCTCCAGGCACTGGGCAGCGAGCAGCTCCCGCGGCGGGGTGAGCCGCGCGCCCACCGCCCACAGCAGCAGCCGTACCCGCTGGCGGCTGGTCACCGCCTCGCCGAGCAGCCGCTGCCACAGGGCGGTGGCCCGCTCCCGCTCGGCGGGACGCGTGATCGGCACCGGGCCCGGCGCGTTCTCCACGCCGGTCGCGTAGGCGCGGATGCGGGACTGGTGGAGCTTGCCCTCCAGCTCCTGGTGCAGGGCCGCGTCGCCGCCCGCCTCGGCGGCCGTGCTCAGCACCGCGAGCGCGTCGTCGTCCAGGTCCCGGTGCTTGTGGTGGATGTCCGCCGCCACCGCCGCCCGGCGCGGCCCGAGATGACCGGCGCCGGGCAGCCAGTCGATCACCGCGCGGACGTCCGCGTCGGTCAGCTCCGTGCCGCCCGCCGCCGCGGCCGCCGCCACCGGGGCGTGCCAGTCGCCCGAGGTCCGCTCCTGGCCGTGCGTGTACTCGGCCGTCCAGGACCACACCGAGCGGATCGACCCGACCCCGATCCGGATCAGCAGCCGTACCAGATGGTGGGTGGGTACCACCTCGGGGAAGCGGCCCGCGGAGAAGTCGAAGACGGAGTACGACTCCTCGTCGTCGGGGCCGAAGTCGGGGTGCGTCCCCGGCACCGTGCCGATCAGGTGCAGCCGGCTGCGGGCGGGGCGGAAGAGGTAGGTCGCGAAGGAGAGGCGGTGGGCCAGCGGCGGCGGCAGGAGATAGGAGACGGCCGCGAACCAGTGGGCGATCCGGTCGGTCGTGTCGTCGATCACCACCACCGAGCCGTCCTCCGCGAGCGCCGCGAACACCGCCGCCAGCAGGGCCGGCAGCTGCTCGGTGTGCGGGTGCGCGCGCAGGAAGGTGCGCACCGAGCGGGGGGACAGCGGGCCGCGTGGCAGGGGCGCGGGCAGCTCCGGAATCTCGGTCGTGCCGGCGACCCGCGCGGTCCACACCGGTGAGTCCCACAGCTCGATCGCGAGCAGCCCGCCGCTGTCCGCCGTGAACTCGCCCTCGGTGTACAGGGCGTGGGCGAAGTAGTTGCCGAAGCGGCGGGCCGAGTCCCGGCCGACGTACCGCACGCACAGCGTGGTCGCGCCGCCCTGCCGGCCCGGGGTGTGGCAGAGGTTCACCGGGCAGTGGGCCAGCAGCTCGGGGGTGTCCGACTCGACGAGGGAGCGCGGTGGTTCGTACCCGGCCAGGCCCTCCACCCGGTGCCGCGTCTCGGCCGAGACCTGCTCGCTCACCGCGTTGAACTGGAAGCCGGAGGAACCGCTGAGCCCGTGCTCGCAGGAGGTGTAGTAGAGCTGCTGGAAGTTCCTCATCCGCGGCCCGCCCTCGGCACCGAACCGAACTCGCTCAGCAGCCACAGCAGCGGATCCGCGACCCTGTAGGGCTGGATACCGGTGTCGGCGACCCGAGCCTCGGGGGTGGCGCTGCGGCCCAGCGCGGAGACCCCGAAGTAGCGGTAGCGGGCGAAGGTGTTCTCCAGGGACTGGTCGATGGACACACCGTCCCATTTCCTGAGCAGCTGGCGCACCTCCTCGTCGACGCTGAGGCTGTCGCCGACGTCGAAACGGCCGAGTGCCGGTGCGTGCGACCGCAGCGGGCTGCCGTTCTCCATCAGATGCCAGAAGGCGTCCATCTTGGAGAAGACCACCGCGATCGGGGTGTCCACCCGTGCCGCCTTGCCGCCCTGCGCGGCCAGCAGCATGCTGCTCACCCGGCTCAGCACGTTGATCGGCGGGTCGATGCCGTCCGTGCCGGGCAGCGCCGTGCCGGGTGCCGCGTTGTCCCGGGCGCCCGGCATCTGCAGCGGGTCGAGCAGCAGGATGATGCCGTCCGCGTTGGTCAGATAGCGGGTGTTGAGCTCGACGCTCTCCCGGCTGTTGAAGTCCTCGCCCGCCGTGTCGAAGAAGGACAGCACGCTGTGCTGCGGCCGCTCCCCGAACAGCCCCTTGCGGCGCAGCCCGAACCGGAACACCAGCGGTTCCACCCGGTTGGCGTTGGTCGTCGCGGTCTGCGTGGGCGGGAACATCTGCCGGTCGCGGTAGAGCCGGTCCTCGTACTCCGAGCTGTAACGGCGCATGGTGACGTCGTCCAGGCCCATCAGCGAGGCGCCGTAGGCCTCGCCGACCTTGTTGCGCATCTCGTGCAGCAGCACGGTCATGTAGATCGTCTTGCCGGAGGACCGCGCGCCGACCATCGCGATCAGCCGGTTCTCCACCATCCCGAACTGCAAGGGCAGTTCGACGTGGCAGACCGGGCAGATGCGGTACGTCGTCTCGCCGTCGCAGTCCGGGCACTGCGCCGTCGACTTACGGCCGTCGGCGGCGAAGTCCGGGCCCACGTCATGGCTGGGGCGCTTGCCGAAGCGTTCGTCGAGGACCGGGTCGCGGCGGCGCTCGCACTGCTTGCGGGTACGGCTGAGCCGGCTGTGACACCGGAACCGGACCTCACGCGGGGCGAAGGTCTCGTAGCAGTAGGGGCAGGTGAGTCGTCTGGCCATCAGGTCACTCGCAGCCGGTGCAGCGCCGTGGGGCGGATGTCGATGTCGCGCTCCTGGTCGATGTCGGAGTCGGGGCCGTCCGCCGGAAAGCAGACGAGCCAGGAGGGGCCTTTCGCGCCGGGGAAGGGGAACTCCACGGTGAGGGGGGCGCCGGCGGAGAGGCGCTGGGCCGGGACCTCGTGGAGGACGGTGCCCTCGGCGGTGCTGGAGGGGCGGTAGCGGCCGAGGCCGTGGACGATCCGCAGGGCGGGAAGGTCGCAGCCGGTCCGGGCGGTGAAGGTGACGGTCGCGACGCGGGTGAAGGGGGTGCGGCGGCGCAGGGCGGGTTCGTACTCGACGATCGGGGGTTCGGCCGGGACACGCAGCGAGGCGGCGCCCTCGGTGTCGACCGTGGGGTCGGGAACCAGGGCCTCGACGGTGAGCGTGATCGTGCCCCGGCCGACGGGGAGGTCCAGGCCGCCGTCGTGTTCGTAGACCCGGCGCTGGCAGCGGATGTCGCCGCTGCGGGGGCCGTCGCCGGTCGCGGTGGCGTCCTCACGGCGCCAGCGGACGCGGGCGGTGAGGGCGGAGTCGGGCCAGGCCCAGAGGACGAGGAGGTGGTCGTCCCGGC
>NZ_JBXVPZ010000308.1:0-11760 GCF_057961495.1 Streptomyces sp. P5F9
CCCAGACACTGCCCCCGGCCCTCAAGCCGGACGACCCGCTGATCCTCCAAGTCGCCCGTCTGGCAGCCGAGATGGTGGTGTGCGTCGGCTACTGCGAGGACGGCGGAACCGAGCGTTACAACGCCGCCGTGTGCGTCAGCGGCGACGGCGTCCTCGGCCGGCACCGCAAGGTCCACCTCCCGGCCGGCGAGGTCGCCGCGTACACGGCAGGGGACCGCTTCGACGCCTTCGACACCCCGGTCGGCCGCCTGGGCATGCTCATCGACTACGACAAGACCTTCCCCGAGTCGGCCCGTTCGCTGGCTCTGGACGGCGCCGAGATCCTCGCCTGCCTGTCCGCCTGGCCCACCAGCATCACCAACCGCGCCCCGCGCATGGCCCAGGACCGCCAGGCCCGCCTCTTCGACCTGTACGACCAGTCGCGCGCCGCCGAGAACCAGGTCGTCCTGGCCTCCTCCAACCTGACCGGCGCGATGGGCGGCATGCGCTTCCTCGGCCAGGCCAAGGTGGTCGGCCCGGGCGGTGACATCCTCGCCCGCACCTGGTCCAAGGCCGGTCTCGCGGTCGCCGAGATCGACGTCGCCGCCGAGACGGACCGCGCCCGGCGCGTCCTGCGCCACCTCGACGAGCGCCGCCCCGACGCCTACCGGGAGTCCCGTACGTGAAGATCGCCCTGCTCAGCTACTCCACCAAGCCGCGCGGCGGCGTCGTCCACACCCTCGCCCTCGCGGAGGCCCTCGCGGCCCTGGGCGAGGACGTCACGGTGTGGACCCTGGGCCGGGGCGGCGACGCGGGCTTCTTCCGCCCGGTGAACCCGGCGGTCCGCGTCCAGATCGTCCCGTTCCCCGACGGCCCGCCCGCAGAGACCGTCGGCGAACGCATCCTCCGCTCCATCGCCACCCTCCGCACCGCCTTCGACCCCACGCCCTACGACGTCGTCCACGCCCAGGACTGCATCAGCGCCAACGCGGCCGGCCGCTGCGTCCGCACGGTCCACCACCTCGACCACTTCACCACCCCCGAACTGGCCGCCTGCCACGAGCGCGCGATCGTCGAGCCGTACGCGCACGTCTGCGTGTCGGAAGCCGTCGCCGGGGAGTTGACCGCCGGCTGGGGCATCGAGGCGCAGGTCATTCCCAACGGTGTGGCCTACGACCGTTTCGCCGCCACCGACCCGGCCGCGCAGGCGAGTTGGCGCTCCCGCCTCGGCCCGTACATCCTCACCGTCGGCGGCATCGAACCCCGCAAGGGCTCACTGGACCTCCTGGAGGCCTATGCCCTGCTGCGCGCCGCCCGTCCCGATGTCCGGCTGGTGATCGCGGGCGGTGAGACGCTCTTCGACTACCGCGACTACCGGGCGAGTTGGGAGGCGCGGGCCGCCGAACTCGCCGTGGACCCAGTGGTGTTGGGGCAGGTGGACGAGGACGAGCTGCCGTCGCTGGTCGCGGCGGCGGACGCGTTCGCGTTCCCGTCTCTCAAGGAGGGCTTCGGTCTCGCGGCCATGGAGGCGTTGGCGGCGGGTGTCCCGTTGGTCGTGCGGGATCTGCCCGTGCTGCGTGAGGTGTTCGGCGCGGCGGCTCAATTCGCCGCCACTCCCCAGGACTTGGCCACCGAACTCGCCCACGCCCTCGCGACCGAGGACCCCGCCCGCGCCGCCGCCGGACGTGCCCTCGCCGCCCGCCACACCTGGGACGCGGCGGCCCGCAGCCACCTCGACTTCTACCGCTCCCTGAACTCCTCCCCCGTGAACACCCCCTGTCCACAAGGGCGTTGACACCTCGCCCGATCCGCGTCACGGTGAGGGCCCGTCGTGCCCGGAGGTCGTCCATGGCTCCGTCCGCAGCGCCCCCGTCAGATGCCGGCCTCGTCGAGCGCGTGCGGGAGATCCAACCCCTCGTCCGCGAGCACGCGTTGCGCACCGAGCAGGAGAGAAGGGTGACGGGGGAAGTGGTGGCGGCGCTGACGGCCGCCGGGGTCTACCGGATGAACGTCCCACGGCGGTACGGCGGTTACCAGACTCGGCTGAGTACGCAGGTCGATGTGTTGAGCGAGATCGCCGCCGGGTGTGGTTCGACCGGGTTCATGGCGCTGATCCAGGCCGGCTGTTCGTACATAGCCGCGCTCTTTCCGGACGAGGCGCAGGACGAGATCTTCACCGGTCCGGACGTGCGGGTCGGCGGCACGCTCATCCCGGATGCCCTCGCGGTCGCGACGGACGGCGGCTATGTCGTCAACGGCACCTCGGGCTTCGCCACCGGTTGCCAGAACGCCGACTGGCACCTCCTGACCACCCGGGTCGAGTCCGAGAGCGGCCCACCCGAGGTGCTGTGGACCGCCGTACCGATGTCCGATCTGGAGATCCTCGACGACTGGTACGTCTCGGGGCTGGCGGGGAGCGGCAGCAACAGCGTCGTCGCACGGGATGTGTTCGTGCCGGCGCACCGCGTGCTGCCCGTAGGGCCTTTGCTGCGCGGCGACTTGGCCTCCAAGGCCAACGCCGACGACCCGTTCTACCGGATGCCGGTCCTGATGCTGTTCTGTGCCTGGACGGCGCCGAACGCGCTGGGTCTCGCCCGGGCGGCCCTCGCGGAGTTCACCGAGCGCATCCACCATCGGGGCATCACCTACACGTTCCACGAGCGGCAGTACGAGGCGGGCGTCACACATCTCCAGGCCGCCGAGGCGGCGATGAAGATCTCCTGCGCCGAGTTGCTCACCCGCGAGTTCGTCGCCCGGATCGAGGCCGGGGCCGAGCACGACGAGCCGTACACCCAGGCGGACCGGGCCAGGATCCGGGCGCAGAGCGGCTATACGGCCCGCCTGTGCAAGGAAGCCGTGGACCTCGTCGCATCCGCGTCCGGGGCGTCCTCCCTCCACCGGGAGGTCCCCGTCCAGCGTGCGGTACGGGACCTGCACGCTCTCAACCTGCATTCCTTCGTCAACCCCGCCACCAACCTGGAGCTGTACGGCCGCGTGCTGGCCGGACTCGACGCGGGCACACCGTTCCTCTGAGCTTCAGCCCAGGGCTGCCAACCAGGCCTCGGTGTCGGCGGGTTGAGCGAATCGGTGTGTGGTGAGCGGAGCGAACCGGGGGTCACCGGTCCGGCGTTCGATCTCACCCCGCCGACCCGCGTGCTGGGACCAGGCCCACCAGACCGGGTGTTCCCGGCTCAGCCAGCCAGCCCAAGTCTCCCTGTTGCCGCCGAAGATGGTCTCGCGGGTGACCGTGCGCCGGAGTGAGCGGCGCAGGACGCGCGGCATGATCACGCGTCTCGCGTAGTCCAGCCAGATCACCGTGTCGGCCTCTTCCCAGAGCAGATCGCGGACTTCGGGCGAGCCGATCGAGTCGATGATCCAGCGGGGTTCCGATGTGAGGCGCAGGACGTCGTCCGTCAGGCCCTCGTTGACGGTCCAGTCGGGGCCGGTGAAGTAGAGGGCGTCCATCTCGTGGTACGGCATGCCGAGCCGCTCGCCCACGGCCCGCGCGAGCGTCGACTTGCCCGCGCCTGTCACCCCGACCACCAAGATCCGCTCCATCCACGCACCTTAACTACGATGTGCCGAGCCCACCGATCATTGGCAGGAGCCCCGCCATGAGCAGTCCGCACCACGCCCACGCCTCCCTCGACGGGCTGGTGATGGGCGACGCCTTCGGCGACGGCTGGTTCACGCGTTCCGACGAGCCCGCCGAGGAGTTGTGGGCCGCGCGGGAACTGCGCCCCGCGCCGTGGTTGTGGACGGACGACTCGGCCATGGCGTTCGTCCTGTTGGCTCACCTGGTGGCCCACGGCGAGGTCCAACCGGACGCGCTGGCGCGGGAGTTCGCCGCAGAGTACGCGCGGGACCCAAGTCGGGGGTACGGCCCGTCCATGCACGGCATCCTGCGCCGCATCGGCGACGGCGAGGACTGGCAGGCGGTCACCACCGGCCAGTTCGGCGGGCAGGGGTCCTACGGCAACGGTGCCGCGATGCGGGTGGCGCCGCTCGGGGCGTGGTTCCGGGATGACTTGGTGGCCGCGGCCGAGCAGGCCCGGCTGTCCGCGCTAACCACTCACGCCCACCCGGAGGCCGTCGCGGGGGCGGTGGCCGTGGCGGTCGCCGCCTCGCTGGCGGCCGCCGGTGCTGGTCAACAGGCCGCCCCGCGCGACGAGTTCCTGCGGGAGGTCGCCTCGCACGTGCCGGAGAGCGATGTCCGCTCCGGTCTGCTGGTCGCCGCGAACTTCTCCGAGCGGACGTCCGTACGGCACGCGGCATCCGTGCTGGGCTCGGGGACGCTCATCTCCGCCCCGGACACCGTGCCGTTCGCCCTGTGGTCCGCGGCCGGTCAACTGGACGATCTGCCCGAGGCGTTGTGGCAGACCGTCGCCGGGTGGGGCGACCGGGACACGACCTGCGCGATCGCGGGCGGTGTCGTCGCGGCCCGCACCGGCACGGGCGGCGTCCCGTCCGCGTGGCGGGAGGCGCGCGAGGCGATCCCGGCCTGGAGCGGCTGGGCCGAGCAGGTCAATCCGTCCCGGTGACCCGGCGTCGGCCGGTGACCTTGGAGGCAGGGAGTCGGCCGGCTTTCGAGGTGCCGGTGAGGGCGTCGCCGTCGACGGTGACCGCGAAGGTCAGGTTGAGGCGGAGTGGTTTGGTGACGGCCTGCTTCCAGGTGATGCGGTCGCCGTCGACGACGACGTCACGGAGGGGAACTTCCTCACCCACGCCGTGAGCGACCCCGGTGAACTCGTCTCCCTCCCGGCTCAGTTCGACGACGGGCTCGATGCGGCCGACGGGTGTGGCGATGGTCAGGTCCCAGACGCCTTCCATGGGCATGAGTGGTTCTTTCTTGTGGTGGGCGGCGACTACAGGGCGGCAGGCGTCGGACCCTGGGCCCGCCAGGTGGTGCCCCGGCGTTCATACGCGAACAGTTCCTCCACGGCGTGGGCGATCCGCGGACCGATCTCGCGCTCCAGCAGGTGGAGGCCCAGGTCGAGGTCGGAGGTGACGCCGGCGCCGGTGACCAGGTCGCCGTCGTCGACGACACGGGCGCGAACGGCCTGGACGCCGGTGGCGTCGAGCATGTCCAGGCCCAGGTGATGGGTGGTGGCGTTGCGGCCCTCGATGAGTCCGGCCATGGCCAGCACCAGCGAGCCACCGCACACCGCGGCCATGGTGATCCGCGGATTGTCCATGGCGGCCTTCAGCAGACCGGGCAGTTCGGTGGTCAGGGTGCGTCCGAGCAGGACGGGGATGAACTCGTCCTGCCGCCACACCGGTTCACCACCGGCGTCGATGTCGGGCACCTCGCCCGGCTCCCCCACCCGACCGGACGCTCCCGGCACGAGTACCAAGCCGGAGCGGGCCGGGTCGAGGGCGCCGGTGGCCCGCAACACCAGAGCACCGGTACCGCTGACGACGTCCCGCGGGCCTTCGGCCGAGACCAGTTCCACGGTGACAGCGCCGTCCGAAGCGCTGCCCCCGGCGTACAGGACCTCATAGGGGGCGACGACGTCGAGCGGGTCGAAGCCGTCGAAGAGAACGATCTGGGCGTGCATATGGCGTCTTCCGTAGAAGGGCGACACCGGCGGACCACCGGCCTCTCCTTCGACGGTAGAAGGGGGTGAGGGAGGCAACCAGAGGGCTCGGTGACAGGGTCCGACGGGATCCCGCCACCGCCCGTCACCTTCCTGGATCCGGGTCGGCCGGAGGCTCGATACGCAGTTCTACGGCCGTGATCGCGAAGGCCACTGGCCCGGGCAGCAGCAGGGCGAGCAGCGGCAGCATCCACACGAACGCGACGCACAGTCCGACCGCCGTCACGATCAGCGCGCAGCCCATCGGATCCGCGGCGGAGCGGGTCACGGCCCGGTTCAGGGCCGGGCGCCAGCCGCGTGCCACCTCCGGATCGGCGGCGGCGCGCAGGGCGGCGACGAGTCCCGCCCCCGCGACAGCGGTCAGCGCCCACGACACCAGACGGGCGCCCGGGAGTCCCGCCACCGCGAGTGCGAGATCGAGGACGACCAAGGCCACCGCCGCGAACACGGTCACACCCGCCAGCAGCACGCGGCGGATTCCATGGGCGCGGAACTCGGCGATGTACTCCCCCGTGGTCACCGGCCGGTCCTCGCGGATCGACCGGCGCAGGACTGCGCAGGACGCGGCGAACGCCGTAGGAGCCGTGATGAGGGGGAGGGAAGCGACCGCCGCCGCCAGGCCGACGGCGAGCATGTCGGCGAAGAGGGTGAAGCGGGGGCCGAACAGCTCGCCGGGTTCCCGGCGTTGGGGCGCGAAGGAACTCATCGGCTCAGCCCTTCAGTCCGGAGGTCGCCATGCCCTCCACCAGGTAGCGCTGGAAGGCGAAGAAGAACAGCACGATGGGCACGATCGAGATCACCGACATCGCGAACATCGGGCCGTAGGCGGACGTGCTGGACTGGTCGACGAAATTGCGCAGGGCCAGGGTGATCGTGAACTTCTCCGGGTCGAAGAGGTAGATCAGCTGGGTGAAGAAGTCGTTCCAGCTCCAGATGAAGGTGAAGATCGCGGTGGTGATCAGCGCCGGGCGGGTCAGCGGGAGGACGACCGACCAGAAGATGCGGAACGGTCCGCAGCCGTCGATACGGGCGGCCTCGTCCAGCTCACGGGGCAGGCCGCGCATGAACTGGACGATGAGGAAGACGAAAAAGGCCTCTGTGGCAAGGAACTTGGGCAGGATCAGCGGCCAATAGGTGTCCACCATACCGAGTTTGTTGAAGATGATGTACTGCGGGATCAGTACGGCGTGGTGCGGCAGCATCATCGTGGCGATCATGAAGCCGAACATCGGGCCCCGCATCCGGAAGCGCAGCCGGGCGAAGGCGTAGGCGGCCAGCGAGCAGGACACGACGTTCCCGATGACCGAACCGACGCTGATCAGCAGGGAGTTGAGGAGGAGACGGGTGATCGAGACGCCGCTGATTCCGTCGAGGGCGGTGCTGTAGTTCGACCACTCGATGTGGCTCGGCAGCAGTTTGAGGCTGGTGAGAACCTCGTTCGCCGGCTTCAGCGAGGTGGCGAGGAGCCAGACCAACGGGTAGAGCAGGACGAGGAGTACGGCCACCAGGCCGATGTGTTTCGCGATCGCCGCGGTGCGTGTGCGGCCGGCGTCGGTCTTGAGGCCGGCGGCACTCTTGAGGTCGGGCACTGTCGTGGCCATCAGGCCCCCTCGTTGGCGTAGAAGACCCAGGAGCGCGAGGTCCTGAAGAGGACGAGCGTGACCGCGCCGATGGCCAGGAGCAGGACCCAGGCCATGGCGGAGGCGTAGCCCATGTGCGAGGCGGTGAAGCCTCGTTCGTAGAGGTAGAGCGTGTAGAACTCGGTCGAGTCGGCCGGTCCGCCGGTGCCGCCGCTGATCGCGAACGCGGGGGTGAAGACCTGGAAGGACTGGATGGTCTCCAGGACGAGGTTGAAGAAGACCACCGGGGACAGCATGGGCAGCGTCACGGACACGAACCGCCGCCACCGTCCCGCGCCGTCGAGTGCCGCGGCCTCGTACAGGTCGGCCGGGATCTGCTGCAGCCCGGCGAGGAAGATGACCATCGGGGCGCCGAACTGCCAGGCGGAGAGCAGCGCGACGACGAACACCGCGAGGTGCGGGTCGGAGACCCAGCCGCCGGTGTGGATGCCGATGGAGGACAGCAGTTCGTCGACCGTGCCGCCGTCGTTGTAGAGGGCTCGCCACACCAGCGCGACCGCCATGCTCGCGCCGAGCAGCGACGGGGCGTAGAAGGCCGAGCGGTAAAAACCTTTGGCCTTGCGGGTGTTGCTGAGCAGCAGCGCGACGCCGAGTGCGATGGCGAGTTTGAGGGGGACGGCGACCACGACGTAGAGGAGCGTGGTGCCCACCGAGCGCCAGTACCTCGGGTCCGCGGTGAACATGTCGCTGTAGTTGCGCAGTCCGACCCACTTGGGCGGGTCGAAGAGGTCGTAGTCGGTGAACGACAGATACAGGGACACGGCCATGGGGGCGAGCGTCAGGAGGACGACTCCGAGAATCCATGGGGAGAGGAAGATGTAGGCGGGGCCGCTGCGTTGACCCCGCTTCCGGCTCACCTGTGGTGTCGCGGTGGCGGGTGTGGTGCGGGGCGGTGGGGTCGCTGTGGTGGTCATCGCAGCTCCCGCTTCGCCTCGGCAACGTACTCCTCGGCGGCGCCGCGCGGGCTCTCCATGCCGTAGGAGACGCGCTGGTAGTCGCGGGTGAAGGAGACCTGGAGGACGACGTCGCCGCGGGGTGGTGCCATGGGCGGGGCCGAGGTGCCGTGGGCGGCGATCGTGCGCCCGTAGTCGTAGACCTCTTTTTCCGGGCCGGTGAGGGTCTTGCCTATCTCCGCGGCGATCTTCTCGTTGAGGGGTGTGGAGCGGGTGACGCCGAGGATCTTGCCCGCGGCGGGGTCGTTGAGCAGGAAGTCGATCAACTCGGCCGCCTCCTTGGGGTGTTGGGTCCCCGCGCCCGCGCCGATGAGCATGGTCGGCTTGAAGTACTGGCCCACCTTGCCGTCGGTCGTGGGGACGGGCGCGAAGTGGACCTGGTCGCCGAGCAGGGGCGGGTAGCCGAGGAAGGGGGCGTCCCAGTTGAAGTCGGTCGCCGCGATGCGGCGTCCCATCGGGGTGTCCTCGACGGCGCCGCCGACCTGGGCGGTGTCCCTGGCCTGCGAGACGATGCCCGCGTGGCGCAGCTTGTCGGTGAAGGTCCAGAAGGCGGTCAAGTCGTCGGCGGTGAAGCCGAGTCGGTGCTCGGAGGCGTACAACTCTTTGCCGCGGCTGCGCAGCCAGGTCTCGAAGGCGTCCTCGTTGACCCCGAGGTCCGAAAGGCCGGTGTAGGCATGCCCGTTGGGGCCCTTCATGCCGAGCCCTGTGATCTTCTTGCCCGCTTCCGCCCAGTCGTCCCAGGTCCAGCCGGGCTGGGGCGTCGCGACTCCGGCCTTCTTGAAGACGGTGTCGTCGTAGACGATGCCGGTCGTGCCCTTGCCCATCGGGAGGGCGTACTGCTTGCCGTCGTAGACACCCGTGCGGGTCAGGGTCTTGTCGAAGTCGGCCGTCCGGAGCGTGCCGTTCTTGACGTAGGGGCCGAGGTCCAGGAGGGTCCCGCTGCCCGCGTACTGGGATATCTGCCGGTAGTCGAGCTGGGCCACGTCGGGCAGGTCGCCGCCCGCGGCCTGGGTGGCGAGCTTCTGCACGTACGCCGGGTAGCCGGCGAAGGAGGTGCGCACCGTGATGTTCGGGTGACGCTTCTCGAAGAGGGCCACGGCGGCGTTGGTGCGTTGCGCACGGTCGTCGTTGCCCCACCAGGCGAAGGTGAGCGTCACTTTCCCGCCTGCCGCCGTGCTCGCTCCGCCACCGTCGGAACAGCCTGCGAGAAGGGGGGCGAACAGGGCGCCCGCGGCGGCGCCGAGGACAGCTCGTCTCCGGAAACTGGGTGGCGTCATGGCGATGCCTCCTGAGTGGGGCGTGGACATCGTTGTCTGAGTCAGGAGTTGTTGCCCGGTCCGGGAGTGAGTGGGGGGAACGGACGGACGACAGGGCACGAGAGCGCGACCCATCGGGCCGTGCTGGATGAACGGCGGGGGCATGGCAAGCGCTTTCGCCTGCAGAGAACGTAGGTCCCGTCCGTCCGGTCGGTCAACGGTGCTGCACCATGTTTGTTCGGACATGGGGCGCGCGTTCGCAGGTCGGTACACGCCCCAGGCCGGATGCGGCCTCGCCAACTGGACGAGGAGCGGCTAGAGACGGACGGCCGACGCCTGCCGGGCCACCTCGACGAGCCGCTCCCGCACCAGCTCCATGCACAGCCGCATGTTCTTGTCCGCGATGACGTTGTCCGGGACGCGGCACGCGAACTGCAGGCCCTCGTGGACCCGGGTCACCCACGCGCACACCTGGTCGCCGTACGACACCCGGATCAGTCCGTACGCCTTCAGCTCCTGCCAGCGCTCCGAACCGGGCAGGGCACGCGAGTCGACGTAGGAGACGATCGAGTACAGGTCGGGGGACGTGGGCCGGAAGTCGGCGCCCAGCAGGCGCAGGACGCGGGCGATGGGCATGCGGGCCAGCGGGCGGTTCTCGCGGAGGGTGGCGCGGACCATGCGCAGGGCGTGGTCGAAGTCCGTGACGTGCTGCACGGGGATCTCGATGGGGGCGCCGCCCACGTACCAGCCGACCGAGTCGGCCCAGCGGGACTTGGCGCGGGTGTGGAAGGGGACGACGGTGCGGTACACGTCGAGGCCGCTGATCTCGCGGGCCGCGAGGGCGACGGCCGCGAGGATGCCGACGAGACTTCCGCCGTAGGGGCGGCAGTACGCCTCGAAGGCCGCCGCGTCCACGTCGTCGACGAGCATCTCCTGGAGGAACTTCTGGGTGGGCAGCGGGCCTTCGGGGTCGAGGCCGAGGTCGACGGGGAAGTTCGGCAGCTTGCCGTCGCAGCGGGCGATGAACTCGCGCCACCGGGAGACGACGGTGTGCGTGTCGTCGATCTGGTCGGCGTCGGTGCGCTCGCCCGCGCAGAAGTCGATGTAACTGGCGACGGGCGCCGACTCGACGGCCTTCCCGGCGAGGCCGTCCGCGTACAGCTCGTGGACCTCGCCCGCGATGCGGTGCAGCGAGTAGGCGTCGACGTTGCTGTGGTCGAAGGCGAGGTAGACGCTCGTGCCGTCGTCGCGGACGACCGCCGCGAAGAGGAAGTTGGGCCAGGTGAGCGCGTCCGCCGTCACATCGAAACGGTCCTGCAGGTACCGGGTCAGCGTCACCGCGTCCGCGAACTCCCCCACGTCCTCTCGGTGCAGGGCGACGGCGTCGGCGTCCAGGGTGAAGCGGCGCATCTCGTCGCCGGCCCACCGGAAGCCGCTGCGCAGCGTCTCGTGCCGGAGCATCCAGGACCGCAACGCACCCTGGAGCACGTCGAGTTCGATCCGCCCCGGCATGTCGAAGGCGGTACCGAGCCAGGTCGGCACGAACAGCCCGTCCTCGCGCACCGAGCGCGCCGTACGGATGTGGGACTCCTGCACGTACGCCGGTGGCCGCGCGTCGTCCGGGAGGGCCCGCGCCGCCCCCACGGCCGTCGGGTGCAGCGTCCACTCGACGAGTCGTCCGGGACGGATCTCGCACCGCTGAAGGTCACTCATGCGCACAGGGCTCTCCGTTCGCCTGCCCACGGGAGGCCGCCGGGCACCACTGTCGATCCATGCCTCCATGCCGCTCGGGCACCGCTCACTGCATGAGGAGATCAACGATCGGATATTCGGAAAGCAACGCCGTGAACAGGCTTTCTGATCAGTCCATTTCAGCCCGTGCGGTGGAGCCGCGCCGCGAGGTGGTGTTGCAGCGGTTGTCCTACGGCTTCCAGGTCGTGGGCGAAGGTGAGTGTGGCGGCGTCGGTCAGGGTGTAGCGGCGGCGGGTGGCGGTGACCTTCTTGGCGGTGGGGGCGAGGGCGACCTCGTGGGTGGCGAGGTCGACCGTGCCGTCGGTGGCGGTTCCGACGAGGATCTCGGCGATTCCGGTCGGCTGGGTGATCAGTGCCTCGATCCGGCCGTCGGGTTGCAGGCGCCACCAGCCGCTCTCGCGGGCGGCCGGGCGCAGCGGTGTGCCTTCGGCGTCGAGGATCCAGGCGCGGGCCTCGTAGTACAGGAAGGGGCGGCCGTCGTGGGTGAAGGTGACGTCCTGTGCGTAGGTGAAGTCCCCGGCGAGCGTGGGGTATTCGCCCTTGCCTCGGCCGTGCCAGTGGCCCAGGAGGGCGAGTACGGGGG
>NZ_JBXVPZ010000309.1:0-11759 GCF_057961495.1 Streptomyces sp. P5F9
CGCCGGGCCCCCGAGGCCGCCGGCCGGCGGCCTCGGGGGCCCGGCGGGTTCCCGCCCGGTGCTGTGCGGGCGGGCGGTGCCGGGTCGGCGCGGGGTGCCCGCCACCTGTATGTCGTTGGTCAGTGCCGCCTGGTGCAGTGCCTGCAGCTCCGGGCCGGGATCGATGCCCAGCTCCTCGCGCAGGACCGCGCGGCCCTCCCGGTACGTGCGCAGGGCGTCGGAGACGCGGCCGGTGCGGACCAGCGCGGTCATCAGCTGACCGCGCGGCCGTTCCCGCAGGGGGTGGGCGGCGACGTGCGCGAGCAGCGGGGCGATGGTCCGGTCCGCGCGGCCCAGATCGAGCTGCAGCCCGAAGGACTCCTCCTGCGCGACGATCCGCAGTTCGGCCAGCCGGGACGCCTCGATCCGGGCGAACGACTGGCCCAGTCCCTCCAGCGCTTCCTGGCCGCGCCACAGCGCCAGCGCCTCGCCCAGCAGATCGGCGGCCTCCTCGTGCTGGCCCGCCGCGGCGGAGGCCCGGCCCGAGGCGAGCAGGTCCTCGAACCGGCGGGCGTCGACCTGGGACGGGTCGAGATCGGCGACATAGCCCGGCGGCCGTGTCCGGACCACCGTGTCCGGCGTGACCTGGGCCAGTGCCCGGCGTACGGCGGAGACATGGGTGGCCACCAGGGCGCCCGCGGTGGCCGGCGCCCGCTCGTCCCAGACGCAGTCCACGAGCCGCTCGGTGGAGAGCACCTCGCCGAGGTGGACGACGAGTGCCGACAGGACTGCCAGGGGTCTGACGCCGCCGAGCGGGGCCCGCCGGTCACCGGCCCACACCTCCACCGGACCGAGCAGCCGCACTTCGAACATCGTTCCCCGATCGCCGCACCACCCGCCCGATGGAGCACGGCAAAGATAGCGGCGAACATGCCCACGACATAGCGAAGGCACAGCAACGGCCGGACCGCCGTGACCGGATTCGATCGATTCGGCGGACCGGTGTCCCTCACCTGCGACGTCAGGGCAGGTGATGTCTGTTGTGCGCGCCTCTGCTCAAGGGGGCGACGCTCCTCTCTCCTCTCCCCGGTTGACTGGTTTTCGACGGTCGGCGATGCCTGTCGCGTGCAGGGGAGACGGTTCTCCGGCCGCCCTCGTATGAGCGCCGGAGAAAGAAGAAAACCTTGTGGGCCGGGGGCATACGGAAGTGACCCGTGGGGCGTCAACGGCTCGAAAGCACCACGTCCGTTCGATCAGAGCCCCGGGAGGCGCCCCATGCACCGCTGGACCTTGGCCCTGCTGACCGCCGGCCTGCTGGCGACGACGGCCACCGGATGCGCGGGCACCACGACCGCCCCCGGGGCGTCCGCCGGCCGCACGCCCCGGGCCGCGGGCAGCACGGCGGAGACGCTACGGCTCGCCGAGCAGCTCCTCATCAAGACGTGCATGGAGAAGGAGGGACACAAGTACTGGGTCGAGCCGGCCGGCCCCGACGACGTCTCGATCCGTTTCCCCTACGTCGTGGACGACCCGGCATGGGCCAGGGCCCACGGCTACGGCACCGATCTGCGGCGGCAGCGGGAGGCCGAGGTCCGGAGGGACCCCAATCAGCGGTACTTCCACTCCGTGCCGGCCAAGACCAGGGCCGTCCTGGTCAGCGACCTCAACGGGGCGCGGCCGCAGGGACTCTCGGCCCGGCTCCCGAACGGCATACGGGTCTCCCACAGCGACCAGGGCTGCCAGGCCACCGCCCAACGGCAGCTCTACGGGGATCTCCAGGCCTGGTTCCGGGCCACCCGGGTCACCGACAGCCTGGCCGGCATGCGCGTCGGCCTCGTGACGGACGACAAGCGCTACAAGGCGGCCGTCAAGCCGTGGGCACGCTGCATGCGCGAGCGGACGTACACCTACGCGGACCCGGCCCGGGCCCGTGCCGCGGCCACCCTGCCGGAGACTCCGTGGCCGCACGCCGAGGAGGTACGGCTGGCCTCGGCCGAGGCGGCCTGTGCCGTCTCCAGCGGCCTGTCGTCCGTGGCCAAGTCGCTGGACTCCGAGTACCGGGACCGGCTGCGGCGGAGCCACCCCCGGGAAACGGCCGATCTCGCGCGCCTCAAGCGCGAGGCGCTGCCCCGGGCCCGCGCGATCGTCGCGCACGGCGCCTGAGCCCGGCCCGCCACCTCCCCTCCACCACACACAGACCACCACGGCCGTAGAGCCGTGGGCGCAACACCCCACCGTGGGCGCAACACCGCACCGTGGGCGTATCACCCCACTCACATCACAACGAAACGAGGGAAACCATGTCCGTCAAGCGTCTCCTCACCGTCGCGGCCTCGGCCGCCGCCGTCGCCGCGCTCTTCTCCCCGGTCTCCAGCGCCAGCGCGCTGGACGCGGGCACCCAGAAGACCGCGACCGCGCAACTCTCCGGCGACGGCTACCTCCACGTCTACACCCAGCCCTACGGCGGCGGCCACGAGTGCAAGTGGACCGGCAACTCCGACAACTGGGGCACCTGCCGCAACCTGACCTCCGACATCTGGAACAACGGCTACGCGGGCGGCCTCGACGCCGTCGACCTGTACACCGCCCCCAACGCCGGCGGCGCGCACGCCTGCATCAGCCAGGGCGACCGCTGGTGGGACACCACGACCGGCAACTACCGCTTCACCTACGGCGCGGGCCTGGACCAGTTCGGCAAGACCGTCAACAACAACATCTCCTCGCACCGCTGGGTGGACTACTGCAGCCAGGGCTGAGGACCTGACGGACTCGCCCCGGTACGCCTGCGGGGGTACCGGGGCGAGTTGCGTGAGCACCGTCGTCGTTCGCCGGTCCAGGTGTCCTCGCCGCTTCCGCGCGGCGCTCGTTCGCTGTCGACTCAGCCGGCTGCTCGGTGCGTGATCAGCACGGCACCCCGCTCACCCTGCTGAGCTGGCTGTCCGGAACCCATCCTGCCCACCCGCCGGTGGAGTTGTCGCGGACGTAGTTCCATCCCACCCCTCCGATGTAGCGGTAGCAGTGGAGGTCGACGACGTGGGTCTTCTGGCCCTCGGCGCACGCGCTGGCGGAGGTGGAGGCGGTCTGGCGGAGCTTGGTCGCGTTGTTGATGAAGTACGCGCCCCAGGGAGGGGAGTCCTTGTCGGTGGGCGCCCAGTAGGAGCCGGCGGTCGCGCACGGCTTCCAGGCGTCGGCGGCCTGAGCGGTGCCCGACAGGAGGACGCCCTGAAGCCCGGCGGCGACGGCGATCACGGTTGCCGCGGTTGCGAGGCGGGAAGTCAACGATGTCATCGAGAGCCCGTTCTGGATCCTTCGCGGTACGTTCCGGGGACGACGATGACAAGACGGCCCTGTGGGAAGCCGAAGGTTCCTGAAAGACCTTCAGCTTCCCCACAGGGCCGGACCGCCATCCTGGAGCCATGCGAATACTCGTGGTCGAGGACGACCGCCGGCTTGCTGAATTACTGCGCCGCGGGCTCGTGGGTGAGGGGTACGCCGTCGACATCGTCCTCGACGGGCGACGGGGCCTGGAGATGGCGCTGGAGAACACCTACGACGCGCTGGTGCTCGATGTCATGCTCCCGGGACTGAACGGCTTCGGGCTGTGCGGTCGGCTGCGCGAGGCAGGCAGGTGGATGCCCGTGCTGATGCTCACCGCCATGGACGGCGAGTACGACCAGGCCGAAGGACTCGACCTCGGGGCCGAGACGTCACCAAACCGTTCTCCTTCGTCGCGCTGGCCGCCCGGCTGCGCGCCCTGATCCGCCGGGGCCGTCCCGAACGGCCGGCCGTGCTGCGGATCGGCGACCTGGAGATCGATCCGGCCGCCCGCCGCTGCCGACGCGCGGGCACGGACGTCGTGCTGACACCACGCGAGTTCGCCGTCCTGGAGTACTGGCCCGCCGCGGCGGGGAGACCGTGTCCAAGTGCGAGGTCCTCGAACACGTCTGGGACGACCCCTTCGACGGTGACGTCAACATCGTCGAGGTCTATGTCAGCGCGCTGCGCCGCAAGATCGACGTGCCCTTCCGGCGGCACACCATCCGCACGGTTCGCGGTGCCGGCTATCGGCTCGACGCCGCGGAAGGGAGCGGGCCGTGACCTGGGGCCGTGCCGGGTACCTGCTGCGCCGCCTGCGACCGGCCACCATCCGTACGCGACTGGCCCTCCTGGCCGTCGTCGTCACCCTGGTTCCGCTGAGCGCGGGCGCGGTGTCCATCGCGCTCATGGAGCGCACCTCCCTGCTGCAGGGCGCCGCTCGCCGGACGTCCGCTATGGCTGCGGACGTCTCCACGCCGCTGAACACCGCGGTGGACCTGCCCGACTGCACCCGGTCCTTCCAGCGGGTGCAGCGCCTGAGCAACAAGAACGTCAGCGTGTGCCGACCTACGCGGCAGGCCGGTCAGAGCGCGGGACAGCTGTCACTGCTTCCGTGGGCCGACCCGGCCGGCGGGCCCGTACCGATCCGCACCCTCGTCAACCGGTCGTCCATGGAACCAGGCCTGCCCCCGAGCACTGTCGTCGTCGCTCAGTCCCTCAAGGCCGAACAGGCCCGCCTGAACACCGTCGTCCGGGCTCTCCTCGGTGGCGTCGCGGGGATCACGCTGCTGGTGTCGGGCACGACATGGCTCGCCGTAGGACGGGTGTTGCGCCCGGTCGAGGCGATCCGCGCCGACTTCGCCGACCTGAGCGCACACCACCTCGACCGGCGTGTCCCGGTCCCTCGCACGGGCAACGAGATCGCCCGCCTGGCCCTCACCATGAACTCCACCCTCGACCGCCTGCACAAAGCCGTCGACCAGCAGCGCCAGTTCACCGCGGATGCCTCCCACGAACTCGCACGCCGTTGGCGTGTCTGCGCACCGAGCTCGAACTCGCCCTGAACGACCCTGCCGCCGCCGACTGGCCGCGGACCGTCCACGACGCCCACCGGGACACCATCCGCCTGCAGGACCTGACCGAGAACCTGCTGCTGGCCCGCCTCGACTCCCAGCACGGCGGCCTGGTACCGCGTCAGGCCGTCGACCTCACCGACCTCGTGCGTGAGGAGACCGCGCGTCGCCGCCGGCCACCCGGCATCGTCCTCGACGTCCGCCCCCGCCCGGCCCCGTGACGGTGCGAGGCCATCACGCCCTGCTCGCCCGCGTGCTGGGCAACCTCCTCGACAACGCCGAACGCCACGCGATCAGCACCATTACCGTCCGCCTGACCCACGACGCCGCACACCGCCAAGCCGTCCTCGATGTCCAGGACGACGGCCCCGGCATTCCACCCCACGACCGCCGGCGGATCTTCGAACGCTTCACCCGCCTGGACGACGTACGCACCCGCGACACCGGCGGCACCGGCCTCGGTCTGGCCATCGCCGAGCGCATCGCCGTCACCCATCACGGCATCCGCAGGGCAGGGCCCGTCACCACATCGAGGATGCGGCGGGACGACGGACGGCGTGCCGGTATCCCCGCCCTTCAACAACGCTTCGAGCGTGCGGAGTTCGGCCGCCCGTCCGGCGAAGCAGCGGGGGACGGGAGGGAGTTGCCGCGGCTTGGGGAGCCCGGAAGAGTGGCTCTCGACTGCCGCCCGCAGCAAGCCGAGTTGACGTCTCTCGGCGGGAGTGGCGCTCAGCTCGTCCAACAGCCTGTCGAGCGTGGTGCTCCGCAGCGGTGTCCGGCCCTTGAAGCAGGCGTACAGGCTGCTCGGCGAGATGTTGACCTGCCGCGCCGGCACCGTGCGGTCGAGGTAACGGCCCCGCCGTTGTTCGGAACGGCGGATCGCCCTCCACGGAGCGACCGCCGGATCCTGGCGTACGGGGCAGCCCCGCGAGCCGTTCGTTCGAGGCGGGTCTTCGGGCACCGGTCGTCTCCACGCGCCTGGTCCGGGCGGGCGCGGCGTTCACAGTAGTCCAGTGTTCTCCAGCCCTGGGAGCACAACGGCACAACTCGTGGTCCTGTTACGGCCAGTACCCCAAACTCCCCCTTGACCGGCCGGTGTTCGACCCAGTGCCTGAGGAGAACCGTGACGGAAGCAGGATCCACACCCGCTCTGCGGGAGACCACGACGAAAGGCACGGCGGGACGTGTCGCCGCGCTGTCCCGCACCCTGTTCGGAGCCGACCTGCCGGTGGGCCTGCGCGTCTGGGACGGCAGCAGTGCGGGCCCGCAGGACGGCCCGGTGCTGGTGCTGCGCACTCCCAGAGCCGTCCGGCATCTGGTGCGCAGTCCCGGCGAGATGGGGCTGTCCCGCGCCTACGTCACCGGCGAGCTCGACATCGAGGGCGACTTGCGGCAGGCCCTGCGGGCGTGCCTCGACTACGTCCGGACGGTCCGGGGGAAAGGTGTCCGCAACCCCGGCGCGCTACGGTCGCTGCTGTCGCTCGGCGTACGGCTGGGCGCCCTCGGCCTCCCGCCGAAGCCACCGGCCGAGGAGGCCGAACTCACCGGGCGGGCCCACACCCCGCTACGGGACCGGGCCGCGGTCGCCCACCACTACGACCTGGGCAACGAGTTCTACCGGACCATCCTCGACGAGACCATGACGTACTCCTGCGGTCTGTGGACCTCCGACGCTCCCGAGTACCGTCCCGAGGACGCTCAGCGCGACAAGCTCGACCTCATCTGCCGCAAGCTCGACCTGCGTCCGGGCTCACGTCTGCTGGACGTCGGCTGCGGCTGGGGCTCGCTGGTCGTCCACGCCGCCGAACGGCACGGGGCGCGGACGACCGGGATCACCAACTCGTCCCGTCAGCACGAGCACATCACCGCCCGGCTCGCCGAACGGGGCCTCGCCAACGAGGTCGAGGTCAGGCTCCAGGACTACCGGCAGGGCGCGGGGGACTCCTACGACGCCGTGTCGTCCGTCGAGATGGGCGAGCACGTGGGCGCGGAGAACTACCCCGAGTACTGCGCGATGCTCCACCGCTCACTGCGGCCGGGCGGCCGGCTCCTTCTCCAGCAGATGTCCCGCGGCCGGGCGAGGCCGGGCGGCGGCGCGTTCATCGAGTCCTACATCGCGCCCGACATGACGATGCGTCCGCTGCCGCAGACCCTGGCACACCTGGAGAGGGCCGGGTTCGAGATCCGGGACGTCCTGTCCCTGCGCGAGCACTACGTCAGCACGATCGACGCCTGGTCGGAGCGGCTGGAGACCTCCTGGGAAGAGATCGTCCACCGGTTCGGCGCGCGCCGGGCGCGGATCTGGCGGCTGTACCTCGCCGGCGCCTCCCTCGCCTTCGAGGGGAACCGGATGAGCGTCCACCAGATCCTCGCGGTACGGACCCGACCGGACGGCGGCAGCGGATTCCCGTCCGTCGCGGACCCGTCCGGGGTGAACTGGGCGCTGTCCGCAGCCGTAGGACCGGAGGCGGCTGCGTGAGGATCTGCGTCATCGGCTCCGGCATCGCCGGCCTGACCACGGCGTTCGCCCTGTGCGACCACCCGGATGCCGAACTCACCGTCTACGAACAGGACATCCACTTCGGCGGCCGCGCCGACGTGGGCCCCGGGGGCGAGCACTGCCCCCGCTTCTTCATGGACGACTACCGTCACCTCCTGCGGATCCTCGGCATGATCAAGGGCCCCGACGGCAGAACCGTCCACGAGAGCCTGCGCCGCGTCCGCCGGTTCGCGCACACCGAGACCACCGGCTGGGTGGAGATCTCCCACCTGTACCGCGCGCTGGCGAAGGAGGTCCCGCTCCGCGAGAAGCTGAAGAGCCTGTGGGCGTGGCGTCCCTCCCCCCTGCTCGCCGAGAAGCATTTCCGGGGGCGTGGAGACAACCGGTACGGATCGGCGCGCAACTACTCGGTGATGTCGCTGGCCCGCATGGCGGCGAACCTGTTCCGCGCCAAGACCGCCTTCGTGCTCCCCGGGGCCACCGACGAGTATCTGGTCGACCCCTGGGTGGCCCACCTGCGGGAACGCCGGGTCACGCTGACGGCGGACCGCCGGGTGTCACGCATCGAGCCGTCAGGCGGGACCGTCCGGGTCCACACCCGTGCGGGAGCCGAGGAGTTCGACGCGGTCGTGGTCACGGCCTTCGTCCCCGACATGGTGGCGCTCCTCGACGCGTCCCGGATCGACCATGCCGTCAGCGAGGCCGGCCACACCCACTGCGTCGCGTTCACCGTCGACCTCGACACCCGCGAACCGGTCCTGCGGGAGCCCGGCCCCGTCATGTACTCCCGCGACGGGATCAACATCCTGGTGCAGCCCCAGGCCGGCCGGTGCGTCGTGCTGTGCACGCTCAGCCCCCGCACCGACGAGGAGTACGTAATGGAGAAGGTCCGCCGGCACCTGGACCTACGGCATCCCCTCCGGCGGGTGCGCACGCGGCCGAACCAGCGCCCCGGCGAGGCCATCCTCGCGGGCGACTACCTGAGACGGGACCGGATCCTGCGGCGGCCGGCCCCCCACGTGTACTTCGCGGGGTCGGCGATCCACAACAGCTATCCGATCGACTCGGCCGAAGGGGCGGCCCGGACGGGGCTGACGGCCGCGGCACAGATCCGCCGGGACCTCGGCCTGCGGACCGGACACGAGGGGAGCGTCCATGGGGCCTGAGAGGATCGCGGTGATCGGCGGTGGCATCGCCGGTCTGACCGCCGCGTACCTGCTGCGCCACCGCTACGACGTGGTGCTGTTCGAGGCCGCTCCCCGGCTCGGGGGACACGCCGACACGCACGACGTGACCACACCCGACGGCGCGGTCGTGCCGCTCGACACCGGATTCCTGGTGCACAACCTCCGCAACTACCCGCAGCTGCTGCGTCTGTTCGCCGAACTGGACGTCCCGACCCAGGACAGCGAGATGTCGATGAGCATCCGCTGCCGCGGCTGCGGTCTCCAGTACGCCGGCGGCAGACGCGGGCTGGGCCTGGTCCCGGGGCCGGGAACGGCCGGCCGCGCCTATCTCCACCTGCTCTCCGAGATACCCCGGTTCCATCGCGAGGCCCGCCGGCTGCTGGCATCCGGGGACACCGGTCCGACCCTGGGCGGATTCCTGGAACGGCACCGGTTCACCCGCTACTTCGCCGACCACTTCGCCCTGCCGCTGGTCTCGGCGGTCTGGTCCGCGTCGGCGGAGATCAGCACCGCTTTTCCGGCCGTGCCGCTCTTCACCTTCCTGCACCACCACGGCTTGCTCAGCGTGCGGGCGATGCCCCGGTGGCGCACCGTCCGCGGGGGATCCCGAACCTACGTCGAGCGGATCGCCGCGCGACTGCCCGAGGTGCGGACCGGCACACCGGTCCGGGGGATCACCCGGCATTCCGACGGCGCGGAGGTCACCGACGCCGCCGGCACGATCCACGCGTTCGCCCGGGTCGTCGTCGCCACCCACGCCGACCAGGCCCTGGCACTGCTCACCGACGCCACGACGCCCGAGAAGCAGGTCCTCGGCGCGTTCGGCTACTCGCGCAACGAGACCTGGCTGCACACGGACGCCTCCGTCCTGCCGTCGAGACCGCGGACCCACGCGTCCTGGAACCTTCTCAAACAGGGCTGCCGCGGTGGCGGCCCCGTCCTGGTGAGCTACCACCTCAACCGGCTGATGCGGCTCAGCGAACCGCTCGACTACCTAGTGACGCTCAACGGCTCCACGGAGGTCGACGAGGCCGCGGTCCTCGTCAAGCGGGTCTACGAGCACCCGATCCTCACCCTCGACACGCTCGCCGCCCAGCGCAGACTCTCCCGGCTCGACAGCCCGGTCGTGGTGTACGCGGGCGCCTACCACGGCTGGGGCTTCCACGAGGACGGCTGCCTGGCGGGCGTGCGCGCGGCCGCGGCGCTGGGCGCACGGTGGTGAGCGCCACCCTGTACGCCGGGCGACTCACCCACGTACGCCTCACGCCGCTGCGGCGCGTCTTCCGGCACCGCCTCTACCTGTGGCTGGTCGACCTCGATGACCTGCCCGCCTACCCGTGGTGGCTGCGGCCGTTCACCCGGATCCTGCCGTCCGACCACTTCGGGGAGCCGGACCGTCCGCTGCGCGCCAATGTCGACGCCTGGCTGCGCGGCCGGGGGATCGACCTCACCGGGGGACGCGTCCTCATGCTGACCTCCGCTCGGGTGCTCGGGTACGTCTTCAATCCGCTGACCGTCTACTGGTGTCTCACTCCGACGGGAGACCCCGCCTGCGTGATCGCCGAGGTCCACAACACCTACGGGGAGCGCCACTGCTACCTCCTGCGGACCTCACCGTCCGGACACGCTCGGACGGCCAAGCGCTTCTACGTCTCCCCGTTCCTGGAGGTGGCCGGGGAGTACCGGATGCGCATGCCCGTCCCCCGGGAACGGCTCGCGCTGACCGTCGCGCTCGTCCAGGACGACCGGACGGTCTTCACCGCCTCCCTCACCGGCCGCCACCGCGGGGCCGGGCCCGGCGATGTCCTCCGGGCCGTCCTCACCCACCCGTTGCTGCCGCAGCGGATCAGTCTCGGCATCCGCTTCCACGGCATCGTGCTCTGGCTGCGCCGTCTGCCGGTCCTCCCTCGTCGACCCGCCGGAAGGACACCCCGATGACCATGACCATGGGCGAGGCCCCGCCCCTGCTCACCGACTCCCCGACAGCCCCGGTGCGGGCGCGGATGGTGGAGGGACTGTTCCGCCGGGCCATGCGTTCCCTCCCGGTACGGGTGGCCTTTCCCGGCGGGGAGCGCCTCGGGCGCGGCGGCCCGGACTCACCGGTGATGAGGATCGTCCGCCCGGCGGAGTTCTTCTCCCGCCTCGCCGTCGTCGGCCCCGTCGGGTTCGGGGAGTCCTACATGGCGGGTGACTGGACGAGCACCGATCCGGCGGGCCTGCTGACGCCGGTCGCGGCCCGCCTGACCCGCCCCGCCCGCCGGTCCGCGACCGCGTTCCGGCGGTGGGCCGACCAGAGCCGTCCGGACGCGGAACGCAACACCCTGGAGGGAGCCCGCTCCAACATCAGGCGCCACTACGACCTGTCCAACGAGTTCTTCGGGCTCTTCCTCGACCCGTCCATGACCTACTCGTGCGCGCTGTTCGGCCCCGGCGACGACCTGCACGCCGCGCAGATCCGCAAGATCGACCGCATCCTCGACCTGGCCGGCGTCGGTCCGGGGACGCGGATGCTGGAGATCGGGACCGGCTGGGGTGCGCTGGCCGTCCGGGCGGGACTGCGGGGCGCCGAGGTGACCACGCTGACCATCTCCCCACGCCAGCGCGACCTCGCCCGCGGTCGGATCGCCGAGGCGGGCGTGGCCGACCGGGTGACCGTCCTCCTCCGGGACTACCGGGAGGCCGAGGGCGAGTACGACGCGATCGTCTCCGTCGAGATGCTGGAGGCGGTGGGGGCTGAGTACTGGCCGGTCTACTTCGCCACCCTCGACCGTCTCCTGGCGCCCGGCGGCCGTGTCGCGCTCCAGACGATCACCATGCCCCACGACCGTATGCTCGCGACGAAGGATGTCCGCACCTGGATCCAGAAGTACGTCTTCCCCGGAGGCCAGATTCCCTCGCTCCGTGCCGTGGAGGAAGCGCTCGGCCCGACCTCCCTCCGCGTCGACGGGCGCCACCGGATGGGCGACCACTACGCGCGGACCCTCGCTCTGTGGCGCTCGCGCTTCCTCGCCCACGACGAGGTCGCCGCCTTCGGGTTCGCCCCGGCCTTCCCGCGTCTGTGGGAGTTCTACCTGGCGTACTCGGAGGCCGGCTTCCGATCCGGCTACCTCGACCTCTGGCAACTCCGGCTCACCCGCTGAACGGGCCGGGCCCGGCGGGATCGCGGGCCCGGAGCGCCCCCCCCGCGCGCCCCGGACCGTGGAC
>NZ_JBXVPZ010000310.1:0-11725 GCF_057961495.1 Streptomyces sp. P5F9
GGTGCGCCCGTCAGGGCAAGGGCGGTGGCGGCCAGGGCAGTGGCCGTCACGACGGCGCCGAGGCGGCCGAGGGGCGCTCTGGAGCGGTGACGGTGGCTCAGGTATGACATCAGCGGCTCTCCTGAGTGAGGGAGGGGGACTTGCCGAGTGCGGTGCGGGAGTTGCGATGCGATGCGGTGCGGAGGCGGCTCGGGGAGGCGTCGGCGGTCCGCGGCCCCGCCCGGCCGGTGGGTCCGGGGCGGCGGGCACCGTGGATCAGTCCTTGACCGCGCCGGCGGTCACGCCCGCGGCCACGTAGCGCTGGGCGAGGACCAGGAGGACGGCCGCCGGGATCGACGCGACGACGGCGGTGGCCATGATCGCGTTCCACTCCTGGTTGTTGTTGCCGATGTACTTGTAGATGCCGAGGGTGATCGGCCGCCAAGTGCCTCCGCCGTCAAGGGTGTTGGCGAAGACGAAGTCGGACCAGGCCCACAGGAAGCTGAAGAGCGACACGGTGACCACCGCGTTGCGGCTGACCGGCAGTACGACGGACCGGAAGATGCGCCAGGTGCCGGCGCCGTCGATGCGGGCCGCGGAGATGAGCTCGCCGGGGATGCCCGACATGAAGGCCATGAAGATCATCACGCCGAACGGCACGGCGATGGTGGAGTCCGCGACGATCAGCCCCCACCAGGAGTTGAGCAGACCGAGGTCGAGGAAGATGCCGTAGAAGCCCATCGCCATGACGATGCCGGGGATCATCTGGGCGACCAGCAGGGCGAGTCCGAGGGTTCCGCCGCCCAGTGGGCGGAGTCTGGCCAGGGCGAATCCGGCCGGGGCGGCGAGGACCAGGGTGAGGGCGACCGTGCCCAGGCCGATGAGCAGGCTGGTGCCGAGGTAGGGCAACTGGTCGTTCAGGACGGCCCGGTAGCCCTCGAAGGTGGGGTGCAGGGGCAGCAGGTCGGGCGGGGTCTTGCGCATGTCCTGCTGCGGGGTGAGGGACACGTTGATCATCCAGTACACCGGGAACAGCATCAGGGCGGTCAGCAGGACGCCGATGACGGTGTAACGGCGCTTTCCCGTAGGGGACTTCATGCTTCCTGCCTCCTCTGGACGCGGATGTAGAGCAGGCCGAAGACGAGCGCGATGAGGATGAGGATGTTGCCGACGGCCGCGCCGGGGCCGAACTTCGGCAGCAGCGTGCCGAAGCCGAGCTGGTACGACCAGGTCGCGAGGGTGGACGACGCGTCGCCCGGACCGCCCTTGGTCATGATCCAGATCAGGTCGAAGACCTTGAGTGTGTAGACCAGCCCGAGGAGCAGGGTGATCGCCGAGACCGGGCGCAGCAGCGGGAAGGTGATCCGCCGGAACTGCTGCCAGGCCCCGGCCCCGTCCAGGGACGCGGCCTCGTACAGCTCCCCGGGGATGTTCTGCAGCCCGCTGTAGAGGATGACGAGGTTGAACGGGATGCCGATCCAGATGTTCGCGATCACGACCGAAGTCAGCGCCCAGTCCGGCGAGTTGAGCCAGTCCACAGGGGACACGCCAACCAGGTGCAGGGCGTAGTTGATGACACCGGACTCGCTGTTGAACATCCACGACCAGGTCGACGCCGACACGATCAGCGGCAGCAGCCAGGGGATCAGGAACAGGGCGCGCAGGGTCCCGGCGAGCCGGAAGTGCCGGTTGAAGAAGACCGCGAGGGCGAGCCCGGCCACGTACTGGAACGCGATCGACGCGAAGGTGAAGACCAGGGTGTGGCGCATCGCCGGGCCGAACGTGGGGTCGTCCAGGACGGTCCTGAAGTTGGCGAGGCCGGAGAAGGGCGCGTCCCCCTGCACGAACGACCGGACGGTGTAGTCGCGCAGGCTCAGGTCGAGGTTGCGGTAGAGCGGATAGAGGTAGAAGGCGGCGAGGTAGACGACCAGGGGGGCGATGAAGGCCAGCGCGGTGAGCCGGCTCCTACGGCGCTGTCGGCGCCGCAGGTTCGACGTGTCCGTCCGTTGTCCGGTGCCGGTCGCCCCGGACCTGGCCGGGGACCGCTGCGAACGGCGGTCGACGCGGGCGATGGTCATGGGTACTCCTGGATGCGGGTGGCGTGTTCGGACGGACTTGATGGCGATGCGGTTTCCGGAGAAGCGCGGAGGCCCGTGTCAGCCCTTGCTCGCGGCCGTCTGGGCGGCGTCGAGGGCCGCCTGCGGGCTCTTGCCGCCCGACAGGGCGTTCTGCACGGCGGTCCACATCGGCTGGGAGATCGTCGGGTACTTGGTGCCCAGACCGCCGCTGGTACGCCCACGCGCGGCGGCCACCGCGCCGACCCACGGCTTCAACTCCGGGTTCTGCTTGACCTGTTGGGCCTGTACCTGGGCGGTGGGTGCCACGTACGTCAGGGTCGTGTCGGTGGTCAGCAGGTTCGTGGAGTTCGTGAGGCAGGTGACGATCTTCTTGCTGACGTCGTAGCGGGAGGAGTCCTTCTGCACCGGGACGGTGACGAACTCGCCGCCGGTCGGCACCGGCGCCGAACCGCCGTTCTGCCCGGGGATGTTGATGACGCCGTACGGGAAACCGGCCTTGTCGGCGTTGCCGAGCTGCCAGGTGCCGTTCTCGCTGAACGCGTAGTCGCCGGTGGCGAACTCCTGCCAGCTGGTGGTCTGGGTGTTCTGGAGCACGTCCTTCGGCGCGTATCCGCCGTCGACCCACTGCTTCCACAGCGACAGTGCGGCCACGCCCTTGTCCGAGTCGAGCTTGGTGAGGTCGCCGCCCGCGCCCCAGAACCAGGGCAGGAACTGGAAGCTGCCCTCCTCCGTGTTGATCGCGGAGAACGTGATGCCCTTCTTGCCCGCGGACTTGACCTTCTGCAGCGCCGCCGTGAGCGAGGCCCAGTCCTTGACGGACGCGGGATCGACGTGGGCCGCGGTCAGGATCTTCTTGTTGTAGTAGAGCGCGAGGGTGTTGGCGCCGATGGGCACTCCGTAGGAGGCGTTGTCGATGACGCCCGCGCCGAGGATGTTCTTCTGGATCGACGACGTGTCGAGGCCGAGGTCGCCGGTCTTGTTGAGGATTCCGGCCTCCACGAGCGTGGAGACCACCGGGTTGTCCACCAGCATCACGTCGGGGGCGTTGCCCTGCTGGGCGGCGAGCAGCGCCTTGTTGCCCAGGTCTGTGGTGTCCATGCTGGTGCGCTTGACCTTGACCCCGGCATCGGTGCCGCACTTGGTGACGAGCTTGCCCCACGCCGAGGAGGCGTCGAACTGCGGGTACGGGTCCCAGAAGTTGTACGTCCCGCCGGCCTTCCCGGAACCGGATGCGGAGGAGTCGGAACCGCCGCCGCAGGCGGCGACAGAGGTGAGCGCGCCGACGGCGGCTATGGCGGTGAGGAGGGTGCGGCGGGTGTTTCTCACGGTGACCTCGTTGTCTTGGTGCGGCTCGTAGGAAGCGGGGGTTGGGTGTGGCGGGCTCAGGAGGTGGGCAGCCAGACGCGCATGCCGCCGTCCTGGCGGTTGGCCCATGCGTAGTAGGGGATCGCGGTGAGTTCGATCAGGTCGCCGGTCGGGGCGGCGTCGGGTGAGGGGGCCCGGTACGGCCACCAACTCCCGTCGTCCGCAAGGCGCCTGCGGTACCCGGCGGCGACGACGGTGGTGACCCCGCCGAGCAGATCCGGGCGGTGCTTCACGGCGAGCGGGCGCGTGGCGTCGAGGACGATGTCGTCCAGACCGCCGCCGGGGACGTCCACGTGCTCCAGGCAGTACACGAGCGGCCCGCGCTCGATCGCCGCACAGCCGCGCACGGCGTCCACCCGAGGGTCGGCGGCGGTCAGCCGGGGTTCGAGCACCAGCTCCAGGACGACCGAGTCGCCCCGCGCCCAGGTCCGTTCGAGGCGCAGCCACCCGTTCTCGACCGGCGCGTCCGTCTGGTCGTACGACAACTCCCCGACGCGCACCCGGAATTCGCGGCACCACTGCGGGACGCGCAGGGACAGGGTCCACGGCCGGTCGGGGGTGTCCTCGACGGTGAGGGCGACCGTGCCGTGCCAGGGGTAGTCGGTCTCGGCGCGGACGGACATCTCGCCGTAGGAGTAGTGGCCGGTGGTGAACTGGTGGATCTGCAGGCCCTGTTCGTCACCGGACGCGAGGTAGTGCTCCAGCGAGGCCAGCAGCCGCATGACGTTCGGCGGGCAGCAGGCGCAGCGGAACCAGCGGGTGCGGCGGGCCGACTGGTCACCGCCCGGGTCGGTGTGGCCGTCGCGGACCTGGAGCGGGTTGACGTACAGCCAGCGCTCGCCGTCGAGCGACACTCCGGCCAGGAAGCCGTTGTACAGGGTGCGTTCGATCAGGTCGGAGTAGCGGGCCTCGCCGGTGAGCAGGGCCATGCGCCAGCTCCACTGGACGGAGGCGATGGCCGCGCAGGTCTCGCAGTAGGCACGCTCGTTGGGCAGTTCGTACGGGTCGCCGAAGTCCTCCTCGTCGTGGTGCGCGCCGAGGCCGCCGGTGAGGTGGGTCTTGGTGGCGGTCATCGCCCGCCACAACCGCTCGCCCGCCGCACGGAGTTCGGCGTCGTCGGTCTCGGTCGCCAGATCGGCTGCGGCGGCCAGCAGGTACAACTGCCGTACGGCGTGGCCTTCCACGGTGTCCGCCTCGCGCACCGGCACCCGGTCCTGGCAGTACGCCTCGCCGCCCAGCAGGCCGTGGCCGAAGCGGTCGACGAAGTAGCCGGCCAGATCGAGGTAGCGGCGCTCGCCGGTCTCCCGGTACAGCTCCACCAGGGCGGTCTCGACCTCGGGATGGCCGTCGATCCCGTCGATCTCCTTGCCGCTGCCGGGAAGGCCGAACACGGAGTCGATGTGGTCGGCGAACTTGCGGGCCACGTCCAGGAGTTGGGGCCGACCGGTGGCCCGGTGGTGGGCGACGGCCGCCTGGATGAGATGGCCGGCGCAGTACAACTCGTGACCCCAGCGCAGGTCCTTGTACCGCTCGCCGCCCTTGAGCAGCTGGAACCACGTGTTCAGGTAGCCGTCGGGACGCTGCGCGCCGGCGACCAGGGCGACGATCCGGTCGACCTCCGACTCCAGGCCGGCGTCGGGCTGTTGGGCGAGCTGCCAGGAGGCGGCTTCCAGCCACTTGTAGACGTCCGTGTCCACGAACGGGTACGCGCCCCGGAACTCGCCCTCGACCGCGCCCGCCGCCAGCCGCAGGTTGTGCAGATTCCCCGCCGACTCCAGCAGTCCGGGGCCCTGCGGGAGTGAGACACGCGCGTTCACCTCGCGGCGGGTGCTCCAGAAGCCGGCGCGCACCTCGACCGCGGCAGGAGCGAGCGCGGCCTTGGCACCCGGGCCGAGGCGGACAGGGCCGGTGGACGTGCCTGCCTGTTCGGACGGGGCCGGGGCCTGGGAGGAAAGCGCGGTGGAACGGGGGCGGGGCATGGCTCTCCGGAGATGTAGATGGGAAGCAGGACGGGGACCCGACACGCGGAATGCGTCAGGGCGTCCCTGAGGTCGGACGGGCGTGGCCCCGTCTCTCGAACCCGCTTAGGAAAACGTTTTTCTGCCGGGAAAGGTAGGAACGGGACCGAGGGCGCGTCAAGAGGTCCGGCAAACATTTTCTTCGCCTGGTCAGGACTGGCCAGCGGACATGAACGGTGCCAGGATGCTGCTGCCGATGTCGTCCAGGAAAAGGATTGCGCGTGACCGCCGTTCCACGTCTTCCGCCCACCGGGCGGGCGAAGCTCGCCGACGTTGCCAAGCTGGCCGGTGTCAGTGTCGGGACGGCCTCAAAGGCGCTGAACGGCAGTGGGAGCATGCGCCCGGAGACCCGGCAGCGGGTCCTGGACGCCGTCGAAGAGCTCGACTTCCGGCCCAATCAGCAGGCGCAGAGCCTGCACACCGGCCGCAGCTGGACCGTCGGGCTGATGACGACGGACGGGATCGGCCGTTTCAGCACACCCGTACTCCTCGGCGCCGAGGACGCGCTCGGCGCCGGAAAGATCTCCGTGCTGCTGTGCGACACCCGCGGCGACGCCATCCGCGAGCAGCACCACCTGCGCAACCTCATGGACCGCCGGGTGGACGGCATCATCGTGACCGGCCGCAGAACCGACCCGCGTCCGCCGCTGAACGGCATCGAACCGATCCCGACGGTCTACGCACTCTCGCCGTCCACCGACCCGGACGACATCTCCGTCGTGTCCGACGACCGGAGCGGGGCCCATCTGGCCATCGAGCACCTGCTGGGCACCGGCCGCAGCCGGATCGCGCACATCACCGGCCCGGCCCACCACGCGGCCGCCCGCGACCGCGCCCACCACACCCTCGAACTGCTCCAGCACTCCGCCATGGAACTCGCCACCGGCCGGGTCCACTTCGGGGAGTGGAGCGAGGCATGGGGCCGCCGCGCCGCCGAAACGGTGCTGCGCACCGCACCGGACACGGACGCCTTCTTCTGCGGCAACGACCAGATCGCCAGAGGCGTCGCCGACGCGCTGCGCGAGAACGGCCTGGACGTCCCCGGGAGGGTGTCGATCGTGGGGTACGACAACTGGGACGTCATGGCCCTGGCCTCCCGTCCACCCCTCACCACGATCGACACAGCCCTCTCCGAGATCGGCCGGCGGGCCGCCCTCCTGCTCCTGGACGCCATCAACTCCGAGCCGGCGCCCGGCCTGCACAGCGTGCCCTGCCGACTCGTCGTCCGTGAATCCACCTGAGTCGTCGGGTCCGCTCAGGGGCCGTGGACCAGCCGGTGAGGGCGCCGCGCAGGAAGGCCACGAAGCGGGACACCGCCTCGTCCTCGCGCAGCCGTTCCAGGGGCACTTTCCCGGTCGGCCGGGTCAGCGCAGCCCGGCGAAGAGGTCGTTCTCGGGTACGGTCGCGCCGGTGGTGTCCTGGACGCGTACGAAGGTCTCGATGCCCATCAGCTCGCCGAACCTCTCCTTGCCCATCTTGAGGAAGAAGATGTTGTCGCCCTGGCTGGCGTGCGCGGCCAGCGAGTCGAACTTCTGGCCGCTGAACGCGGTGGTGTCCACCCACGTGGTGATCTCGTCGTCGGGGAGGCCCATCTTGGCCATCTCGGCGACCTCGGCGGGGTCCGGTTCCGGCATGTCCGGGTGGAACTCGCGAATGAGCTCGCCGAACTGCCGCATCGCCGAGCGGGGCATCGTCGTCCAGTACACCTTCGGTGTCGGCTCGGTCATCTCCAGCGCCGCCATCGTGATGCGGTGGGCCTGGATGTGGTCGGGGTGGCCGTAGAAGCCGTTCTCGTCATAGGTGACGACCACATCGGGCCGGTAGTGCCGCATGAGCTCGGCGAGCCGGGCCGCGCCTTCCTGCACGGGGGTCTGCCAGAAGGACCCGGGGGCGTCGTTGCTCGGCCAGCCCATCATTCCGGAGTCGGCATAGTCCAGCATCTCCAGATCGCTGATCTTCAGGACGTCGCAGCTCGCTTCGAGTTCCTGACGGCGCATCAGGGCGACCGCCGCCGGATCGTGGCCGGGATCGCCCGGCTTGACACCCCCCGGTCCGTCACCGCAACTGCCGTCGGTACACGTCACGAGCACCGTGCGGACGCCTTCCGCCGCGTACCGCGCGAGGACCCCTCCGGTGCTGGTGGCCTCGTCGTCGGGGTGGGCGTGCACTGCCATGAGCGTCAAGGGCCGGTCAGTCATGAAGAAGTCCTCCTGCGGAAATACGTCGTGGTTCGAGTGCGCGGCGGGTGTACCGCGATGCCGGTCTCCCCGTTGCTGCAACCGCGCGGGCTGGACCGGCTGTTCCCGGCGCGGCCGTTTGGTCTTCTTGGTCTTCCGGGCGTCGGCGTTTCGACGCGATCAAGGTACCGGCACGCCCCGCATGTCTCGGCGCCACGCCGGAGGCGTCCGACAACGATCCCGGCCGCCCGAGGGAGCGAGCCGGGGCGCAAGCCGCTTACGGCCGCGGACCGGTGGCTTTCGGGGCGGGGTCAGGACGTCCCGCGGGCCGGGGCGCGGTCATGTCGAGCAGGAGCAGGGCGTCGTGGTCGGGGGTGCCGGGCTCGGCGGTGTAGACGCCGATGCGCTGGCCGGGGGTGCCTTCGATATGCAGTGACTGCGAGGTGAGGGTGAGGGTGCCGACCAGGGGGTGGTGGAACGTCTTGTGCACGGGCTTGCGTCCGGTCACCTCGTAGCGCTCCCACAGCCCGGCGAAGTCGGGGCTTTTCAGCAGCAGTTCGCCGACGAGGTTGGTGAGGTCGGGTGCGTCCGGGGCGGTGCCGGCGATGGCGCGCAGGCGGGCGACGCAACCGGTGATCTGCCGGTCCCAGTTGTCGGCGAACAGATCCCGGGCCGCGGGGTGCAGGAAGAGATAGCGGGCGAGGTTGCGGTGCTTGGCCGGCCACTCCTCCAGACCCGCGTACAGGGCCAGGCCGCCGGAGTTCCAGGCCAGCACGTCCATGCTGCGGCTGATGACCAACGCCGGATTCGGGCGCAGGGAATCGAGCAGCACCTTCAGGTGGGGGCGCACGGTTCGGCTGGGCGCGGGCGGCGGTTCGGGGGCGTAGCGCGCGGCGCGGGCGGCGAGCTCGCGCAGGTGCTGGTGCTCCTGGTCGTCCATGCGCAGGGCGCGGGCGAGCGCGTCGAGGACGGCGGGGCTGGGGCGGGTCTCCTTGCCCCGTTCCAGGCGTACGTAGTAGTCGATGCTGATGCCGGAGAGGGTGGCCAGCTCCTCGCGGCGCAGGCCGGGGGTGCGGCGGATGCCCGCGCCGACGGTGAGGCCGACGTGTTCGGGGCTGGTCTGGGTGCGGCGGGCGCGCAGGTAGCGGCCCAGCTCGGCGCCTTCGCTGTGCGCGCTCTCGGATGCCATGACTCCAGTCTCACCCGCTGGGCACCCGCCGTGCGGGCGGGGTGGGGGGCCCTGTCGTTACCCCTGAAGAGCACGCCCTGCCACACCGCGGCCATCCGGGCCAGGGTGAATGAGGAAGACGCCCGCCCCCTCACCGCCGACCGGCACGACCTGCCGGGCCGGGCGAGAGCGGGAGACCGGGCACCACCATGGATCGGAAGAGGGCGAGATGCGGTACATCAAGCTGCGTGACCTGGAGGTTTCCCGGATCGGCCTGGGCACGATGGGAATGTCCCACGCCTACACCGGCTCCGGCACCGACGACGCCGAGTCGATCAGGACCGTGCACCGCGCGCTGGAACTCGGCGTCACGCTCATCGACACCGCCGAGATCTACGGCCCCTACACCAACGAGGAACTCGTCGGGCGAGCGCTCAAGGGGCGCCGGGACCAGGTGGTGCTGGCCACCAAGTTCGGCATGGTGTCCCACGGTGGAGAAGGTGCCTGGAACGTGGACTCCAGCCCGGCGAACGTCCGTACCGCCGTCGAAGGCTCCCTGAAGCGGCTGGGCACCGACCACATCGACCTGTACTACCAGCACCGGGTCGACCCGAACACGCCGATCGAGGAGACCGCCGGCGCCGTCGGTGAGCTGATCACCGAGGGCAAGGTGCGCGCCTTCGGTCTCTCGGAGGCCGGCCCGGACACCATCCGGCGCGCGCACGCCGTCCAGCCGGTCACCGCGGTGCAGTCCGAGTACTCCCTGTGGACCCGCGGCGTCGAGGAGCGCGTCCTGCCCGTGCTGCGGGAGCTGAACATCGGCCTGGTGCCGTTCTCCCCGCTCGGCCGCGGCTTCCTCACGGGCACGGTCCGCTCCACCGACCAGTTCGACAAGGACGACTTCAGGCGCGACAACCCGCGCTTCACGGGCGAGAACTTCCGGCACAACCTGGCGCTCGCCGACGAGGTCAAGGCCCTGGCCGACGAAGTCGGCGCCACGCCCGCGCAGGTGGCCCTGGCCTGGCTGCTCGCCCAGGGCGACGACATCGCCCCGATCCCCGGCACCAAGCGCGTCACCCGGGTCGAGGAGAACACCGCCGCCGACGCCGTCACCCTGACCGCCGGCCAGCTCGACCAGCTCAGCAGTCTGCCGCCCGCCGCCGGTGACACCCACACCGAGGCCCAGGCGCGTCTGCTCGAACGCTGACCGTCCGCACTCCCCGTATTCCCCGTTTGGAGCAGCGCCTCGCATCCGCGCAGCCTTGGGGTTCGGGAGCCGGAGACGCCGGCGTTGCCCGACTCCATGCCGGGGTGCCATGCCTCGACCGGACCTGCCCGCGTGGGTGGGCCGTCAGCCGGTTGGCTGCATCGCAGGCCGCAGCCCGGTCTGCCGCGCGGTAGTTTGTCCATGTTTTCCCTGGCTCCGGCCTTCAGGAATACAGGCTGTAGGGTGCTGGAAACCCTACAAACTGTAGGGGGAGGGGTGGGCAATGTCCGGCAGCGCGTACGCCACACTCGCCGGGACCCGACGGCTCGGACCGCCGACCGCGTCCCGCCGCTCGGAGTTCCCGCTCGCAGCGGTGGCGGCGGCCTTCACCCTGGCCCAACTGGTCCTCGTACGCCCCGGGTTGGGCCTCGGCTGGGACGAGACGGTCTACGTCAGCCAGATCAGCGCGCACGCCCCGGCCGCCTTCTTCAGCGCACCCCGCGCCCGCGGCATCTCCCTCCTGGTCGCCCCCGTCACCTCCTGGTCCTCGTCCACCACCCTGCTGCGCGTCTACCTCGCCGCCCTCTCCGGCCTGGCCCTCTTCCTCGCACTCCGCGCCTGGCGCGGCCTGTTCCCGGTCCGCGTCCTCGCCCTCGCGGGCACCCTGTTCGCCTCCCTCTGGGTGACCCTCCTCTACGGTCCGCAGGCCATGCCCAACTACTGGGTCGCCGTGGGCGCGCTCGCCGCCGCTGGCTGCTGTCTGCGCGCCCGGGCCGACCGCTCCGACCGGGCCGCGCTGTGGGGCCTGGCGGTGAGCGCGTCCCTCATGGCGTGGATGCGGCCGACGGACGCGGTCTGGGCGACACTGCCGTTGCTCGTCCTCGTGGTGACCGGCCGCCACTGGCGTGTGCTCGTCGCCCTCCTCGCCGGGCTCGCGTCCGGTGCCCTGGAGTGGGTGATCGAGGCATACGTCAGCTACGGAGGCCTGACCGAGCGGCTGCACGAGGCCTCGGCCATCGAGGGCGGACTGGGCTGGAATGTAGCGGTCGTCGACCAGCTGCGCAGCCTGGGCGGACGCGCCCTGTGCCGCCCGTGCACGGGGAAGATTCCCAACCCGGCGGTCGACGTCTGGTGGCTCGTGCTCCCCGTACTCGCCGTCGTCGGACTGGTCGTCGCGGTCCGCGCGCGGCGCACGGCGGCCACCCTCGTCCCCTTCGCCTGCGCCGCCACAGCCGCCTTCCCGTACCTGTTCATGATCGGATACGCCGCTCCGCGCTTCCTCCTGCCCGCCTACGCGCTGGTGGCGATCCCGGTCGCCGACGCCCTGATCCATCTCGTCACCAGACCGGCCGGAGCATGGCGGTGGGTCGCGGTGACCCTGCTCGTGGTGGGGCTCGCCGGGCATCTGGCGGTCCAATTCGCCGTCCTGGAAAGAACGGTGAGCCGTACGAACGCCCAGCACCGCGACTGGTCCCGCACCGCCGCCGAACTCCACCGCCTCGGCGTACGCAAGCCCTGCCTGCTCACCGGCCAGGACGCCATCCCGATCGGCTTCTACGCGGGCTGTGCCTCGGCCGCGACCGGTGGCCACAACGCCAACTCGTCACTGACGATCATCGAGCGCACGGCGCGTCGCATGCCCGTCGCCAACGTCACGCCGACCGGCAGCCGCCCACCCGCGTACGCCCGCGACTGGCCCGCCCACCGTTACGGCGCGCTGGAGCTCCGTGTCG
>NZ_JBXVPZ010000311.1:0-11724 GCF_057961495.1 Streptomyces sp. P5F9
CGTCTGGTGCATCACCGTCGGGGCGACGGCGGGCGCGGCGGTCCTCGTCACCGTGCGCGTGCTCGCCGGTGAGCAACTCGCCCGCCGCGCCGCCCCCTTCCTCGTCCTCGCCCCGGCCGCCGTCTGGATGGGCACCTCGGCCGACGGCTACTTCGCGGCGGTCGCCGCCTGGGCGGTCGCGTTCCTCGCCCTCGCGGTCACCGGACACCGGCCACGCACGGCCGGCCTCACAGCCGGTCTCCTCTTCGGCCTCACCGCGTATCTCTCCTACGGGCTGACGCTGTTCGCGGTCATCGCGGGCGCCGCACTCCTGCTCGGCCACCGACGGCTCGCCCCTCTCCCCTCCTTGGCCGCCGGACTCACCGTCGTACCACTGGTGTTCACGCTGCTGGGCTTCAACTGGTGGGAGGCGTACCACCTGTTGATCACCCGCTACTACGAAGGCGTCGGCGGGACCCGGCCGTACGGCTACTGGGTGTGGGCGAACCTGGCCTGCACCGCGCTGCTCGTGGGCCCGGCGACGGCGGCGGGTCTGCGACGCGCGGGCACCGCTCCAGTACGTCCCCAACTCCCGGACCTCCGAGGCGGTTTGCGCACCGCCGCACCCGAACACCGCCTAGCCCTGCTGGTGTTCGCCGCACTCCTCGCCCTCCTCGTCGCCGACCTCTCCGGCATGAGCAAGGCGGAGACTGAACGCATCTGGCTTCCGTTCGCGATGTGGCTGCTCCCCGCCTGCGCGTTCCTCCCCCGGCCCCGCGCCTGGCTCGCCGCACAGGCCGTCCTGGCCCTGCTCATCAACCACCTGCTGCTGACGGGCTGGTGACGGTAACCCGGGCAGGCGCGGGAGGTTGTGGAGGAGGCCCGTCGCCCTTCATCACGGCATCCTCGTCACCGACGACTCAGCCGGCCGGCCCGCATGACGGATACTCCGTCGAGGTCCAGCAGCAGCGTCGTGTCGTTGACCAAGCCCGTGGCTCCCTGGTGCATACCGACGTCCAGGAGGAGGAGGCGGTGCTCGCCGCACAGGAGTTCAGAGCCGGATACCGAGACGTCTTGGTGACCGGAATCCGCGGCCTGCCATGCCGTCGGTGTCCAGGGCGTACCCCGTCGGCCGTGCCGGCGGGGTCGCGTCGAGGATCGCGGCGAGCAGTTCCCGCGACTCCGCGGCGGCGAGATGACGCCCGAGGCAGGTGTGCGGACCGGTGCCCATGGCGAGACTCGGCAGCGGCTCGCGCCGGATGTCCAGCAGGTGTGCCTGAACCCAGCGGGTCTCATCCCTGTTCGCCGACGCGAGGTTGACACAGACGAGGTCGCCGCGCCGGACGACCTGCCCGGCCAGCTCCGTATCCGTGGTGCACCGGCGCAGGACCCAGGTCAGCGGGGGCTCCCACCGCCAGCACTCCTGGACGACGGCAGGGACCTGGGAGTCGTCCGCCCGGAGCGTCTCCAGCAGCGACCGGTCGCCGAGAACCGCGTACATCAAGGTGGCGAGGAATCGGAACGGGGGCTCTGTGCCGGTGGACAGCAACAGTCGTACCGCGGGTTCGAGTTCGGGGCCGGATCCGATCACCGGGTCCTGGGCGCGCAGGAGTCGGCCCACGATGCTGTCGGGCGCCCATCCCGACGGAGTGCCCAGCTGATCCCGCACAGCCGTGCCGATCTTCCCCTCGGCGTCGTCGAGCAGACCGACGGCCCATGCGTACAGCGTGCCGATCCGCGTGCCCGACGGGAACCCCACCATGCGGGCGATCGTCGTGAGCGCTACCGGGAACGCGACGTCACGCACCAGATCCCCGCCGCCACGCGCGGCCAGGGTCCGCAGCCGGGACACGACGTCCGCGCGGATGCCCCCCTGACGGCCCAGCACCGCCTGCCGGTTGAAGCCGCCGTGCAGGATGTTCCGCCAGGCCCTGTGCTCCTGATGGTCCATCTGGAGGAAGGACCTCCCGATCACCCGGCCCATGCTGTCGTCGTATGCGGACGAGGAGAAGGTGTCCTCGTCCCGCAGCACACGCTCGGCCGCCGCGAAAGAGACGACGTGCCAGGCAGGGGTGGTGGCCGTCCCGTCCGGCACGTCCGCTCCGCTCAGCACCTGCTCCAGCGTCGAGGCGTGCACCTGCCCCCGCCGCCGCAGCGCCGCGAACTCGGCATGCGGGGCGTCCGCCTCCGCCGCGGTGGCGTCGACGTCGAAGCCGCTGACCCGTTCGTACGCCGCCGAGATGTCCTCCTCAACCCCCGCGAGGCCCGTGTCGAGACAGGAGGGAAGGGGCGTCATGAGGTATCTCCGCTTCCGCCGTCGGCGTCGTGGGGGAGGCGCCGTACAGCGGTGCACAGATCCCTCTCGGCGGGCGGCCGCAGCCGGTTGCCCACTGTCGGATCCGGTGCGCGGTCCGGTGCGCGGACCTCGAAGTCCAGACTCCTCAGGAACGCGAGACCGGGTGCCCAGCGCTGCGGACAGGTCGCCGTCACGCGCCGTATCCCGCGGGCTGCGGCCTCCTTGAGCAGGTACCGCGCCGCCCGGTCGCCCACACCCTCGCGGCGTACGTGCGGGACGAGGAGGAACATCCCCACCGAGCAGGTGCCCGGGTCGGGATGGCCCTCGACGGCGTCGACGACACCGATCACAGCCGCTCCGTCGCACAACACCAGGAGGTGCTTCTGCCGGTAGTCGGCGCCGTCCGGCAAAGCGTAGAAGAGGCTCTGCACGTCCGCGGGCAGGGCGGGCGAGCCGGTCGCGGCGACCAGGTAGTCGTCGCAGGCACCCAGCACCTCCGCCACCCCGGGTTCGTCCTCCGGTTCCATGGGGCGGATGTGGAGCGTGCCTCGTCCGGGGAGCTGGAACCGATCCACTCGTCTACACCGCCTGTCCTTGCGTCAGGTACGCCGGCGGCGGCCGGTCCGCACCGTCGGGGCTGAGGTACAGGAAGCCATACCGCACCAGTGCGTCGGTGGTCTCCTTCTCGGACTCGGGCGTCCCGCCCGTCCGCCAGCGGTGCCAGGTGTCGATCGCCGTGCCGCGGAGCCGGACCGTCACGCCGGTGATCGGGTTGGTGACGTGGTGCGTGCCGCCGCGGCCCGTGACCGCGATGCCGAGTTCCGCGCGGAGCCGGCCGGGAGGCGGCTTCGCCTGCCGCCGGGAGGGCACGAGGAATCCGTGCCGGAGCAGCAGGGCCGCCGTTGCGGTGGGGTCCGCGCCCAGGTAGTGAGTCTCATGGTCTTCCAGCCACCGCTCCAGGTCGCACCAGGGCAGTCCGTCGAGCTCCCGCCAGTCGGCGTCGGTCCAGTTGAGCTGGAGGAACCGATCATCGGAAGGGTTGTACAGCGCCATCGCGGATCCGCTGTCCGCCTCGGTCGCCGGCCAGGGGACCCGGGTGAACGTCACCCCGGGAGCGATGCCGAGCCGGGCGTCCGGTTCGGGCGGCGGCCAGTCGAGCATCGGTACGGCGGGCGTCCCGGGCAGCGGGACCCCCTCGCAGGCACGCAGGAAGGTGAACTCCTCTATCTCCCGGGCCATCGGATCGCGTGCCGCACGGAACCACACGGTGGTGTCCCCGGCGGAGCCCGCCGCGTCCTCGGCGATCTGGACGCTGTCACGCTGGGACAGGCCCGATTCGGCCGTGTAGGTGCGCCACAGACTCAGGTCGTCCTGCGCGGCCGGGGGGTCGATGCGCACGCCGAACGCCTCCGGATCGGTGCCGACCGGCGAATGCACGTCCAGAACGAAGGGCGAGCCGCCCCAGGTGGTGTGGGCGACGCCGTACGTCTCGACGGACAGTCGGCGCACGGCCTCCGCGAAGGCCACCGTCCGTGCCGCCTCTTCCCGCGTCTCCCCCGGGAATCCGTGGATGACGAAGAGATGGACCGGCACCCTCGCCCTGAGCATCGACGCGGTGTTCTCGCAGGCATCGTCGATGCGCGTTCCCTTGCGCATGAGGTCCAGGACGCGCTGGTTCGCCGATTCGAGACCGAAGTTCATGCGGCGGCAGCCGGAGGCGTGCAGGAGCACGGCGAGTTCGTCGTCGAGGCCGCGCGCGAAGCGGGTCTCGCCGTACCAGTACGTGCCGGGTGAGGTCGCCACGAGTGCCTCGCCGACGTGCCGCAACGTCCGCAGGCTCATGATCTCGTCGACGAACATGAAGTAGGGCGAGCCGTGGTCCGCGCGCAGTGCGCGGACCTCGTCCGCCACCGCGGCGGCGGGCCGCTGCCGGAAGGAGTTGCTGGCGAACGGGATCGAGCAGAAGGCGCAGTCCCAGGGGCAGCTCCGCGATGCGAAGACGGGCAGGACCGGGCCCGGTGCGAGGTACTTGTCCAGCGGAAGGGCGTCGTAGGCGGGCTTCGGCGACACCGTGATGTCGACACTCCTGCGAGGGGCGCGCAGGAGGATGCCGTTGTCGTCCCAGACGGCGCCGGGGATCTTCTCCCGGAAGTCACCTGCGTCTGTCCGGTCCTCGTCGAGCCCCTCGACGACGGCGGCCAGCGCGCCCTCCCCCTCCCCGGTCACCACCGTGTCCACGTAGTCGAACAGCGGGTGGCGGCGCTGCCAGCGGTCCACCAACCGGGTCGCGTAGTTGCCGCCGAGCACCACGTGCACGTCCGGGCGCAGCTTCCGGAGCATGCCCAGGAAGGTGACCCCGGCGATCAGCTGAGTGTCGGCGGACATGCTCACCCCGACGACGCCGACGGACGGGTCGAGGAACAGGTCACGGTCGAGCATGCGCTGGAAGGCCCAGCGGTAAGGATTTCCCTCGGGGTCGGTGCTCGCCGCGAGCACCTGGACCGTGGACTCGGCCGAGTACATCGAGGTGTTCGACACCAGGTCGAAGTCGCACCCCGGGAACGCGCCCGAGATCAGCCACAGCGCGTCGCGCAGAGTGCGGCGGGCCGAGTGGAACTCCGCGGGCTCGTGCAGTGCTGCCAGTGACCTGAGCCGTGCCTTCGCCTCGTCGATGCCGTCGATGGCGGCCGGCGCCACGAGGAGCGCGCGTTGGCGTGCCCATTCGTCCTCCAGGTCGACCGTCCGGCGGGCCCGCGCCTTGTCCGCCAGTTCGGCCAGGGCCGGCACCGAGAGCATCCAGTCGACGCTCTCGATGCTGAGATCGTAGGCGTCGGCCTCGTGACCGCGGGCCCGCAGGTCTGCCAGGAGCAGGGGCACGGCCAGGTGCGGCGCGTAGGCGTTCCACAGCGGCGGGTTCACCAGGACGGTCTTCTTCCCCATCTTCTTCCCCTTCGGTCCTCCTGGTAGGACCGGCACCCGGGCTGTGCCCGAGTGCCGGTCGACGTGACGCGGGTCCGCCCGGCTCACTGCTCGCTCCGCGCCTCCGACTCCTGCGTCGCGCCGGACGTGTCCGGACGCTTGGCCTTCATCGACGGCAGCAGGGCGTACTGCGCACCAGTGCGCACCTCCGGCTGCACCACCTCGACAGCGGGACCTTCGCCGGTCGCGCCGGCGGCTGCCATGAGCTGTTCGAGATCTGTCGTTTTCCTGGTCATCTGTTCACCTCCTTCCGATGGGGGGCGGGTCGATCGGCTAGATCCTGGCGACCAGCTCGCCTTCCAGGAGCTGGGCCATCGCCGATTCGAACGCCTCCTGGAGTTCCGATTCGCCGATCCGGCCCTTGTTGAGCTCTTTGAACGTGGCGTAGATCTGCGAACCGGACGATCCGTCGCACAACTCGACTACCACCCAGGCCACCGGGTTGAGGTAGTGGATGGCGGGCTTGTGCGGGGTGTAGGCGAGCATGCAGTTCCACTCCGGGATGGGCCGGAGCCTGGCCGAACCGCTCTGCTCATAGCAGTCGGCTCGTTGTCGGTACGGCGGGGCGGACGCGTCGTTCTTCAAGGTCGCCCGGGAGCTGGGAGACATCGGTCCCTCCGTTGGTCGTGGAGCAGTACGGGTCGGGGGCGTCCCAATCGCCGGTGAAGGCGTAGGCGGTGGACCGGCAACCGCCGGAGGACCCCTGTGTCTCCTCGCAGCCCTCGCAGCCTCCATCCACGTGGCCGCCGCGGTTGTGCGCGTACGCGGGGTCGTTCCAGGTGTCCAGCCAGCCGACCTCGCGGACGTTGCCGTAATCGGTGTAGTCCCGCAGATAGGCGCAGCCGACGGAGCGACCCGTCGCGTCCACGCCGGCGTTCTGCCAGCAGCAGTTGCCGTCCTTGGGGTGCCAGGAGGTCATCAGGTGGACCGTTTCCGGCACCTGGAGCGCGTCCAGGGCCACCATCTGGTCGGGCAGGCGCAGCGCCAGGTCCTTCCACTGGGTGCGGGCCCTGCCCAGTGGGTAAAGGCGCAGGACCCCGACGCGGGGTACGCCGAGATCGTCCGCCATCTCCAGCACCTGCTGGAGTTCGTCCACGTTGCGGCGGGTCATGATGATGAGCAGGGACACCGGGAGTCCGGCCGCCTGGGCGTTCTTGAGCCCCTGAACCGTCCGGTCGAAGCTGCCCGGGGCCCGGGTGTGCCAGTCGTGGGTGGCCGCCGTCGCCCCGAGGACGTCCACGTACACCTCGCCGACCCCGATCGCCTTCAGCCGGGCCGCCGCGTCCGGCGTCAGCAGGGTCGCGTTGGTGCGGACCCGGGTCATCACATGCGGAGTCAGTTCGGCTAGGACGTCGAGGACGTCGGGGCGGTTGAGAGGCTCGCCTCCTTCCACGAAAACCTCGATCACCCCGGAGTCGGCCATCTCCTTGATGAGTGCGGTGTACTCGGACCGGCTCATCTCCTCGGGCCCGGGGTGGGCGTCGCAGTCGCCGTAGCACTGACGGCATCGCAGGTTGCACGACTGGGTGACTTGGAGCCAGCTCTTGAGAGGCTCGTTGAGCACGAGTTCCATGGGTCTCCGTTCTGGTCGCCTCTGGGCAGTGCCGTGGCGCGGGAGGGAGCCGGGACGCGACCGGCGTGAGGGCGGTGGTGGCGGGGCGGAAGTCGTCGAGCGCGTGCCGAGGACGTCGGAGGTGGTGCCGGGGGCACGCTCCGCCGGGCGGCCGTCGAAGGAGCGGAGTCGCGGCAGGGGGCCCTCAGGCTCTGACGGTCGATGACGACGCCGGCCGGCCGGCGGCGACGTGAAGCGGGTCGGTTCTCTGCCGCTGGACCTCTGCCAGCCACCGCACGAAGTCCTGCCCGGCCGGACCGAGGCAGTCCTCGGCGTGCACGGCGACCTTGGCAAGGAGACTGGTCGCCCGGAACGCGGCTGTCTCCGCGGACCGTTCCACCTCCGGGTCCGCGCAGGAGCGCAAGCGCCGGTCGAACCATGAGGTCAGGTGTACGTAGACATGCGCGGCCGCGAGCGCCCGGTCGACGGGCCAGCGGGAGACCTGCGAGTCCCTGTGCCATTCCGGCGCCACGGTGGGCGCCGAGGCGGTGTCGTAGTCCGGTGCGAAGATCGACCGGGTCAACTGCAGGTCGTAGAGCCGCAGATGCACGAACTCGTGCACCAGTGCCTCGGCCAGCCGCTCGGGGGTTCGCATACAGCGCACGGCGACGAACGCCGCACCGGGGATCTCGCGGGTGGACGCGCTGTCGAAGGCGTCCGGGCCGTCGACGGCGACGATGTACCGGGCGTGTGCGAGCAGACCGCGGCAGAGTTCCGGCGCGGTGGCGAGCATCAACTCGACGGCCTTGGCGGCGATGTCGGTCTGCTCGCTGGTGATGCCGGTCAGGTGATCTCCGGCCTCACCGGCGCTGAGGTAGCGGCGGAACAGCGCGGTCAAGTCCTGGTGGCCGGGGGCCGACAGGCCCGGCTCCAGCAAGAGGGCCACCTGGTTCGCAAGCCGGTGACGGACTCCCGCGCGGTCTCCTTCGGCGGCGATCGGACCCGCCGGCCCCGGGCCCGAGTAGTCCGCGAGAGCGGCCAACTCGGCCGCGCAGGCGGGGGTGCTGCGAATTGCCCGTAGCGCCTGGTCGAGTCTGTGCCGGACCGTGGGATCGAAGGCGGTGTCGCGGGCGATCCGATGCCCGTCCGCGCCGGGCGGCCATAATTCCGGCGCCACACATTCGAGAAGGAAGTCGTAGGTTTCGTATAACCGATTGAGGATACCGGCGGCATCGCCGAATACGGGGTGGTGTGCCAGCGCCGGAACCATGTGCTCGTGCATGGCGTCGTCCCTGGTGAGGTAAATCCCCTAATCGCAGCGAGTGTCAGCAAGTGCAATGGGCTGACTTGCGCTCAAGCCTGGCGGGTGGAGTGGTGAATTGGCGCTTCCCGCGTCCCACTCGCGTCCCAACCGAGGCTGCCACGGCGCGAGATGGCGCGTCAACCGGTCCGGCAGGGGTAGCGGAATGTCTTTCCCGGGAGATTAATGGAATCGCAAATCACCCAAAAGAGAATTTAAATTTCGCAGGGCGCGCGAATGCCGGATCCCGCATCGGGTACACGGGGCCGGTGGATTCTGTCCCTGTCCTGACCGACGAAAGAGCCCGCTGCCCGACATGAGATTCGCTGCCCGGACGTCCGCATTGCCCCCTGTGCCGCGTGCCGCTGCCGTGCGGCGGCTCGTCACCGCCAACGCGCTCAGTTCGCTGGGGGACGGCGCGCGTTTCGCGGCGCTGCCGCTGCTGGCGACGACGGTCACGGACGACGTGTTCTGGGTGTCGGTGGTCGCGGCCGCCGGCCGGGCGGCCTGGCTGTTCGCGCCGGTCATCGGGACTCTGGTGGACCGCTGGCCCGGGCGTCTGCCCATGGTGGGCGCGGACCTGGCGCGCTGCGCGATGCTGGCCGTGCTGTCCGGGTGCGTGCTGGCCGGATGGGTCCCGGTGTGGGCTCTGGTCCTGCTGGCCTTCGCCTCCGGCGTCGCCGAGGTGTTCTTCGACAGCGCGGCGCAGGCCGTCGTGCCGCGGTTGATCACGGACCGCGAGCTGGAGCGCACGAACGCCCGCGTCATCGCCGCGCAGATCACCGGAACGGGCTTCGTGGGCCCGCCCGCGGGAGCGGCGTTGTGGGCGGTGTGGCAGCCCCTGCCTTTCCTCTTGGACGCCGCCACGTTCCTCGCGTCCGCGCTCCTGCTCCGGAGGCTGCCCGGTCACGGTGCCGAGCCGGGCGCGGCGGGGGGCCTGCTGAGGGGTACCTGGGACGGGCTGCGGCTGCTGGGCAGGCACCCGGTGTTCCGGCGCCTCATGGTGGTGGTCGCGGTGATGGGCGTGGGCCAGCAGGCGGTCTACGCGGTGCTCGTCGTGTACGTGGAACGACGGCTCGGCCTGCCGCCGTACGCCTACAGCCTGATGCTCGTGGCGGCGGCCCTCGGCAGCCTGGCCGGTGCGAAGGCTGCGGCCAGGACGGTGCAACGGCTGGGCTCCGGACGGACTTTGACGCTGTCGCTGGCCGTGTCGGCGATGAGCTATCTCGTCGTCGCCGTGCTGCCCAGGTGGCCCCTGGTCGCCCTCATGCTGGCCCTGAACAGTGCCGGGGTGGTGTTGTGGAACGTGTGCACGGTGTCGCTGCGGCAACGCCTCTCCCCGCCGGGCATGCTGGGCCGGGTCACCAGTGGCTACCGGCTCGCCGCCTGGGGCGCCATGCCGCTGGGCGCCACGCTGGGTGGTGCTCTGGCCGGGCACACCGGCCTCGACGCACCGTGGGTGCTGGCAGGGGTGCTTCTCCTGGGGTGTCTGCCGCTGGTGAGCGGGGTGGGTGCCGAGGCGCGGAGGATCGAGGCCGACCACACCGAACCGTGAGCGCCGTGCCCTCGGCGTGCGCCGTCCCGTCGCCCACGCCGGGTGACCTACCGGTGCCGGTACGAGGCTGTGCGGGAAGTACTTCCCTGATCCGGAAGTCAGACGTCATGGCCATCGCCGGCCTCCTCCCGCCTGGTTGGCCGCCTCGTCCAACAACTGGGTCGCGCGGGGTGCCCCGCACCGCCGCGACCGCCCACTGACCCCGGACGCAGCGGCGAACCGGAGAACCGGACATCGGGTCCCCTACCGCTCTCTCGTGTCCGCCGGTTCGGCCCTACCGTCATCGAGGCCACCGCCTCGGAGGGCGCGGACGAGCGCGACCGACCCGGCGGCCGACGGAAAGCGCCGGTCGCCCGTCAGGGCGTGACCAGCGCCGCGACCGCCGAGGTCACCAAGGCGCGCCGTTCGGGTTCGGGCACCAGGCCTGCCACGTCCTCTCCGGGCAAGTGCCACATGTTCGCCAAGGTCAGCACCAGGGCCAGAATGTGCGCCGCGGGGCGCGCCGTCGTCACCGTCCCGCGCCGCTGCGCCTCGGTGATCGCCGCGACTTTCTCGGACATGGAGGCGGCCACGGCGGCGCGCTGCGAGGAGTCGCCGCGTTCGAGGTCGTACCACTTGAGAAACCGCATGACTTCGGGGTGTGACCCGCCCGCGTCGTGCAGGTGGCCCGCGTACTCGGGCAGGCGATCCGCGTCGATCGGTACGGACGCGACGATCAGGTCGACTATCCGGTCGAAGACCGCGTCGAACAGTTCGGCCTTGCCCTCGTAGAACGAGTAGACCAGCCCCGGGCTGATACCCGCACGTCTGGCCATCCGGTCGATCCGCGCCCCTGCCCGGCCGAACTCGGCGAACTCCGCCAACGCGGCGTCGAAGAGCAACTGCTTCTTGGCTTCGGGATCCCGGGTGCGCATCCGTCCACCTTAATTAATGAACGTTCATTTGACAAAGCTTCGCGCCGCCCGCACGATGACTATTGAAAAATCGTTCAGTAAGGGAGCATGATCACGATGAGTCACTGGACCCCGGATGCCATCACGGACCAGGCTGGACGCACGGCCCTCGTCACAGGCGGCAACAGCGGCATCGGACTGGAGACCGCGCGTGTGCTCGCTGCGCGTGGCGCGCGGATCATCCTTGCCGGACGCAGTGAGGCCAACCTCGACAAAGCGGTGCGGCAGGTGCTTGCCGTGGCGCCGAAGGCCGAGACCGGCACGCTGGTGGTCGACCTGTCGGACCTCACCTCGATCCGCGAGGCGGCCTCTCGCATCGCCGAGACCGAGACGATCGACCTGCTGTTCAACAATGCCGGGGTGATGAACCTGCCGACCCGTCAGAGTACGCGTGACGGGTTCGAGATGACCTTCGGTACCAACCATCTCGGCCACTTCGCGTTCGACGCGCAGTTGTGGCCCGCCGTTCTCCGCTCCCCGGCCCCTCGGGTGGTCACGGTCAGTGCGATCGCCGCGCGCTGGCCCATGGGTCGGCTCGATGACCTGATGAGCGAGAAGAGCTACCGGGGCATGGGTGCCTACGCCAAATCCAAGCGCGCCAACATCGTCTACACCCTCGAACTCGCCCGGCGCACCACCGGCACGCCGCTCAAGGCGCTGGTGGTCCACCCGGGGGCCGCGATGACCAACCTTCAGCAGCACGGAAACGGCACCCTGGCCAGGGTGTTCACCCCGATCGCCGAGCGCCTGCTCATGGGTTCGTCCGAGGGCGCCGCGTGGCCGTCGCTGTACGCCGCCAGCACCTCCGACGTGGTGAGCGGGCAGTTCATCGGCCCGTCGGGACGCGATCAGACCTCCGGCACACCAAAGCCGGTCAAGCTCCCCCGCGGCGCGGACGATCCGCGGCAGGGCGCACGCCTGTGGGCGGAGAGCGAACGGCTGACCGGAGTCGCTTTCCGGCCCTGATACGCCATCGAGGCCCGCAGCCCCAGCCGGCGTTCCGCCGACCACACCGCCCTCGTCCCGCCCGGCCACCGGGTCCGCGGCTCCTTTGCCCATGCCTTGCCCGGCCATGACGACGAACAGTTGCGCGTTCCCTCCCCCCTTCCC
>NZ_JBXVPZ010000312.1:0-11693 GCF_057961495.1 Streptomyces sp. P5F9
GAGTGGGGGTGGGGGTCGGGTCGGGGCATGTAGCGTGCTGGCGTGAGCGGTGGCGCAGGGCGGAGGCGCGGCGCACGCGGCCGTGGGGGCCGGCAGCTCAGCTCCCGCTCCCGACCTCGGGGATGTCAGCTCAGCTCCCGCTCCCTCCCCGCTCGCAGTACCGCCGCCGCCAGCACCAGAGCTGCCACCGCGATCAACGCCCCGGTCCGAAAAGCCAGTTGGTACCCCTCCGCCGTCGCCGGGATCAACTCCGCACCCCTGGCGAGCAGTCCGTCGGTCCGCGCCGCCGCCAGGGTCGACAGCACCGCCAGCCCCAGCGAACCACCCACCACCTGCGTGGTGTTGAAGAGCCCGGAGGCCAGTCCCGCGTCCTCCTCCCGCGCCCCCGACATGGCGAGCCCGGTCAGCGCGGGCATCGCGGCGGCGAACCCGGCGGCCAGCAGGAGGAGGGGCGGCAGTACGTCAGTGACGTAGGAGCCGTCGGCGGGGGCGCGGCCCAGCAGGGCCATTCCGGCGATGATGAGGACGAGCCCGGCCAGCAGTACCCGGTACGCGCCGAAGCGGCCGATGGTCCGTGCCGACAGGCCGAGCATCAGGACCCCGACCGCGACCGGCGCCGGTAGGAAGGCCGTACCGGTGAGCAACTCGCTGAAGCCCAGGACGCGTTGGACGTACAGCGCGCCGATGAACTGGAAGCCGAACATCGTGCCGATCATCAGGATCTGCACGGCGTTCGCCCCGGTCAGGAGACGGGAGCGGAACAGCCGGAGGCGGAGCAGCGGGCGCGCGGCCCGGGCCTGGTGGACGGTGAACGCCACGAAGAGGGCCAGGGCGAGGGCGGCCAGGAGGAGGGTGGCGGTCAGGGGGCGGTCGCCGGTGCCGATGATGACGTATACCGTGAGCATCAGTGCGCCGGTGACCAGCGCCGCTCCCGGATAGTCGGCGCCCTTGCCGAGCCCGGCGCCCTGTTCCGGGGCGAGGACGCGGACGGCCGCGAGCCACGCCACGATGCCGATCGGCAGGTTGATGAGGAAGATCCAGTGCCAGTTCAAGGCCTGGGTCAGGGCCCCGCCGAGAAAGGTGCCGAGTGCGCCGCCACCGGCGCCGACCGCGCTGAACACCGCGATGGCGCGGGCCTGTTCACGGGGTTCGGGGAAGAGGGCGACCAGCATCCCGAGGACCACCGCCGAGGCCATCGCCCCGCCGACGCCCTGCACGGCCCGGGCCGCGATCAGCATGCCCTGGCTCGTCGCGACCCCGCACAGCACGGACGCCGCGGTGAACACGGCGAGCCCCGCCGTGAACATCCGCTTGCGGCCCACCAGATCGCCCAACCGGCCGACGAGCAGGAGCAGTCCGCCGAACGGGATCAGATACGCGTTGACGACCCAGGCGAGCCCCGGCCCCGAGAAACCGAGGTCGCTCTGGATCGCCGGCATGGCGACGGTGACGATGTTGCCGTCCAGGATCGTCATCAGCGTCCCCGCGCACAGCACGACGAGGGACGCCCAGCGGGAGTACGTTCGGGGCGACGGACGCGTCCGTGATGTCTTCGACTCGGACCCGGTGAGTGCCGTCATGGCGGTCTGACCTCCGTGGGTATCCATAGGAACCGTAGGTGCACGACTTGTAACGGGGTACATCGTGAGGAACCATGGAGGTCGTCGTAAGGAGGCACTTGGATGTCCCAAGGGAACACCGGTGTTACCGTCCAGGTCGTGAACGCGCACGCCTGCCCGGTGCGTGAAGTTCTTGACAGGGTCTCCGGTAAGTGGAGCGTGCAGATCCTGGTGGCGGCGGCCCACGGACCCATCCGCTTCACCGAGTTGGAGCGGAGCATCGAGGGCATCAGCCGCCGCATGCTGACCCTCACCCTGCGCAACCTGGAGCGCGACGGACTCGTCACCCGCACCGTGCACCCGACGGTGCCACCGAAGGTCGAGTACGAACTCACCCCGGTGGCCCGGGAGTTGCACGAGACCCTGCTACGTCTGACGGACTGGGCGGAGCGCAACCGCGTCTACATCGCGGAGTCTCGTGCGGCCTACGACACCGAGCGCGAGCCGGAGTAGTCCCGGCTCAGAGCCCGAACAGGCCCGGATTCGTGGTCAACTTCCGGAAGAACTCCTGCGGTTGGGCGACCAGCCTGCGTTTCTGGAGGTCCAGCAGCCCGCCGGTCGACACGATCTCCGCGGAGACCGTGCCGTCCGCCTTGGTGATCGTCTGCAGCACGCGGAACGTCTTGCCCTCGCCCCACTCGAAGCCGCAGCTCACCGTCACCTCCTCGTCCACGCGCAGCTCGCGCAGATAGCGGATGGTGGTCTCCAGGACGACCGGCCCGATCCCCTGGGCGATCAACTCGGGCTGGCCCACCCCCGCGGCGGTCAGCGCCGACCAGCGGGCGTGCTCCGCGTACTGCAGATACACGCTCTGATTGAGGTGCCCCAGGCTGTCGGTCTCGTATCCGCGGACGGTCACCGGGACGGAAAACGGCTCGCTCACTGCGTTCCCTTCTCGCACTGACGGACGGTCTGCCCAACCGATCTTGGCACGCCCCTCAGGCCGGGTCGGGTCCGTTCACGTCCGTCGCGGTGAGGCAAGTAGATATCTCGCCCCGGAACGCGGTTCCTTGTGCTCGCTCACCTGCCAGCCCGCCCGCTCCAGCGTCCCCGCGCAGGCACGCAGCGTCTCCCCGTCCGGCTCGCGCACGGCGACCGCCTCCGGCTGCGGGGTCACACGCACCAGGTAGCCCTGCGCGTCCCGCCCGGCCGGCCGGTGCCCGGCGGCCTCCAGGGCCAGCGCGGCGGCCTGCACCAGATGCGTCCGCTCCCAGCCGCACGGCCGCTCCACGGAACCGTCCGGATTGGTCATCCGGCGCAGCTCCAGCAGCCCCTGCCAGGCGCTGTGGACCTCCCGGGTGCGGGCCGGACCGGAGTCCGGCACGTCCTCGCCGCCGATCCGGGCGGCGAACACCCCGGCGGTCGTGGGGGCTTCCGCGACGGGCTCGGCGACCTCTGGTTCGGACTCCCGTATGCGATGCCCCGCCGGCGTCAGAAAGTGGTCGTGCGGCGGACGCGGGTGCCGGAACGCCAGCCCCCGCTTCACCAGCGCGGCGAGCTGCGCCTCCGTACCCCGCAGCCGCCCGGTGACGGGATCGGCGGCGTCGATGACACGCCGTTGCGCGGCGGTCGGCGGTCGTGTCACGGCGTGCTCCTTCCCGTCCGGTGGACTGTTGGGACGCCCCCACGCGCCCTGTTCGAAGATTACGACGGGGGTCTGACATTCCAGGCGGCGATGACCGGCCGCCCGTGCTCCGTGCTCAGCCGGCCCAGCGTCCCGGTCGCGAGCTGGAACAACGCGCCCTTCGACGGCGCCAGCCCGAGCCACCGCGCGGTGAGCACCCGGAGGAAATGGCCGTGGGCCACCAGGACGACCACGCCCTCGGTGTTGGCGAGGGCCGCGTCCACCTCGGCCAGGGCGCGGTCGGCGCGCCGGCCCACCTGTTCCGGGGTCTCTCCGGGATGGTCCGGCGGTCCGGGCGCGACCCCGTCGGTGAACAGGAACCAGCCCGGCCGGGTGCGCTGGATCTCGGCGGTCGTGATGCCCTCGTAGCCGCCGTAGTCCCACTCCCGCAGATCGACGTCGATCCGTACGTCCGTCAGCCCGATCAGCTCGGCGGTCTCCCGGGCCCGCTGCATGGGGCTGACGAACGCGGCGCCGACCCGGTGCGAACGGATCAGCGGTACCAGACCGCGCGCCTCCTCCCGCCCCTTCGCGGTGAGCGGGACATCGGTCGAGCCGGTGTGCCGCCCCGACCGGGACCATTCGGTCTCTCCGTGCCGTACGAGGAAAAGATCGCCCATAGCTCACAGGCTATGGGCCCACCGCTCCAACGTCGCGAAATCGCTCTCCCGTAGGCCCCTGCGCGGGTCCACCTTGAGGAGGAGCGCCGGCCCGTCGTGGTGCGCCTCGACATGCCGTACGTCCAGGTCGGTGATCAGGTCGTCGACCCAGACGAAGGGGCGGCCGGCCGCCCAGGCCACGATCTGGTGGGTCTTCCAGTAGAGGCCGTCCGGGTCCTTGGCGAACAGGTCGGTGAACTCGATCACCGGCAGGTCGCCGGGGAACCCGACCGCCGGGGCGATCAGCTCGTTGGCCTGGTGCATCCAGGTGGTGGCCCAGGCGGGCTGGTACGGCAGCGCCAGTATGCGCTCGCCGTGCCCCGGGTGCAGGCGCACCCGCAGCCCGCGCCGCAGTCGCCGTGAGCCCGGTGGCTGCCGGGCCGACCAGTTCGTCGGCCACAGCCGGTGGGTGACATAGCCGCGGTGGCGCAGGAACCGGGCGCCGTACGGGTTGAGGGGGCCGTCGACGTCGAGGAGCAGCAGGGGGCGGTCGGTCATGGGGAGGGGTTACCCAGGGCGGTGCGCCGGTAGCTGTCCGCCTGGCCGCTACTGCCGATATCCGCCCAGGAAGCGCCCGATCCGGCCGATCGCCGCCTCCAGGTCGTCCGCGTACGGCAGCGTGAGGATGCGGAAGTGGTCGGGGGCCGGCCAGTTGAAGCCCGTGCCCTGGACCACCTGGATCTTCTCCCGGAGCAGCAGGTCCAGGACGAACTTCTCGTCGTCGTGGATCTTGTGCACCTTGGGGTCGAGCCGGGGGAACGCGTACAGGGCGCCCTTGGGCTTCACGCAGGAGACCCCCGGGATCTCGTTCAGCTTCTCCCACACCACGTTGCGCTGTTCGTGCAGTCGCCCGCCCGGGACGGTCAGGTCGCGGATGGACTGACGGCCGCCGAGCGCGGCCTGGATGGCGTACTGCGCGGGCGCGTTGGGGCACAGCCGCATGGAGGCCAGCATCGTCAGGCCCTCCAGGTAGTTCTTGGCGTGCTGCTTCGGGCCCGTGACCACCAGCCAGCCCGAGCGGAAGCCGGCCACCCGGTACGTCTTCGACAGGCCGCAGAAGGTGAGGACGACCAGGTCGGGGGCGAGCGCGGCGGCCGAGTGGTGCACGGCGTCGTCGTAGAGGATCTGGTCGTAGATCTCGTCGGCGAAGACCATCAGGCCGTGCCGGCGGGCGAGGTCGAGGATGCCCTCGACGATCTCCTTGGGGTAGACGGCGCCGGTGGGGTTGTTCGGGTTGATGATGACGACGGCCTTGGTGCGGTCGGTGATCTTCGCCGCCATGTCGTCCAAGTCGGGGTACCAGTCGGCCTGTTCGTCGCAGAGGTAGTGGACCGCCTTGCCGCCGGAGAGGGTCGTCACCGCCGTCCAGAGCGGGAAGTCCGGGGCGGGGATGAGGATTTCGTCGCCGTCCTCCAGCAGTGCCTGTACGGCCATGGAGACCAGCTCGGAGACGCCGTTGCCCAGGAACACGTCGTCCACGTCGACGTCGAGACCCAGCGTCTGGTAGCGCTGGGCGACCGCGCGGCGGGCGGAGAGGATGCCGCGTGAGTCCGTGTAGCCGTGGGCCTGGGGGAGCATCCGGATCATGTCCTGGATGATCTCCTCGGGCGCCTCGAAGCCGAAGAGCGCGGGGTTGCCGGTGTTCAGGCGCAGGACGCTGTGGCCCGCCTCCTCCAGTGCGTTGGCGTGCTCGATCACCGGACCGCGGATCTCGTAACAGACCTCGCTGAGCTTGCTCGACTGCCGGAACTCCATTGCGCCCTCGCCCCATCGGCTTCGTGTGTTGCTTGGTTTTACCAAGTGTGAGCTTGGAAAGTCCAACAACATGTCTAGACTGCGTCGCATGTCACCTCGCCGAAGCTACGACCAGTACAGTTCCGCGGCCCGGGCGCTCGACCTCGTCGGCGACCGCTGGACCCTGCTGATCGTCCGCGAACTCCTCGCAGGACCGCGCCGTTACACGGACCTGCACGCCGACCTGCCGGGTGTCAGCACGGACGTACTCGCCTCACGGCTCAAGGACATGGAGCGGGACGGGCTCACGACGCGACGGCGGCTGCCGCCTCCGGGAGCGGTCTACGTCTACGAACTCACCGGCCGGGGGCAGGAGTTGCTGCCCGTCCTCCAGGCCCTCGGTACCTGGGGTGCGCCGGAGCTGGGGGAGCGGCGGCCGACGGACGCGGTGCGTGCGCACTGGTTCGCGCTGCCGTTGCTGCGGGCCCTGGAGGGGGAAGGACTCGTCGAAGTCCGGCTGGAGGAGGGGGAGTTCCACGTGTATGCGGGGGCGGAGGAAGGCGGGCTCGTCTACGGCGAAGGGGCCGCTCCCCGGGAGCCCGATGCCCGTCTCGTGCTTGACGTCGACACGTGTACGGCCGTCGCGCAGGGGGAGTTGAGCCTTCCCGACGCGGTGCGTGCCGGACGTGTCGAGGTGAGCGGCGACGGCACGCTCGCGAAGGCACTGCGGGAGGCCTGAGAACAGGCCTGACACGACAGAAGGCCCGCTGTGGGCAGGCCTTCTGACGAGTGATCACGGAATTACATACCGGGCGGCGGAACCCGCCTCGGTCGCCCCGAACCCCGGGTCAGCGCATACCCGCCGATCCCCGCGAGCGCGGCCAGCACACCGCCCACGGCGGTCCACACCCAGCGGTCGGACCACCAGCCGGAGGACCAGCCGCCGTCGGGCTCGATGCTCGACAGCGCCGCCGACGTCGACGACGAACTGTCTTCATCAGAAGCCGACTTGGCCGCGATCCCCGGCGTCAGCGGCTGCGCCAGCGAACCGTCCACCGCCGCCGAACCGCCGATGTCCTTGGAGTCCACGCGGACCTCGGTGCTCACCGGGAGACCCAGGTCCGAGGACCGCAGATCCACGACCGTGAGCCGGACGTAGTACGTGCCCGGCAGCGGGTCGTTGGCCCAGGTCTCCGACCAGGCACGGACGGTACGCAGCGTGCACGCCAGGTCCAGGGAGGTCGCGTCCTGCGCGGCGGTGCGCGTCGCGGCCCCGTACTGGCAGGCCTGGCGGCGCCGCAGCCCGTCGTAGACGTCGAGCTGCCAGGTCTCGCCGGCGTGGGTGTCCGGCAGCTTCACCGTCGCCTTGACGGTGGGGCGTTGGCCGGCGTCCGCGGCGAACGACCAGTACAGGTAGTCGCCGGTGGAGCCGCTCGCCGTGGCCTGCTGGCCCTGGTCCAGCTCCGTCGCCGTACGGAAGGAGGTACCGGCCTGCGTGGGCGCCGAACTGTCGCCGGAGGGGCTCGCGGAGGGCGAGGAGTCCGCCGCGGCCGGTGCCGCCGCCAGTCCCGCCATGAGCAGGGCCGTGCCCAACACACGTGTGATCCGCATCAGTTGGTCCTCCAGACCGCGAGACGCCAGCGTGACAGCCAGCCCCAGAGCAGACCCGCCACGAAGCCGGTCAGCACGAGGGCGCCGAGCAGCCACCAGCCGCGGCCGAGGCCGAAGGAGGCCACGTCGCTCGCCCGGCCGGGTCCGTCCACGACGTCCACGGTGAGTTCGAGGGGCAGACCGGGGGTGGTCTTCACCCCGGTGGCCGCCGAGAAGGAGTTGGTGATCTGGAGACACACGGTCTCCGCCGGGGCGTTGTCGTCGTCGCTCTCCGCCTTCGGGTAGCGCAGCCCGGTGGAGATGACGTCCGTACGGCCGTTGCCGGTGCCCTCACCGCGTACGATCTCGCGGCCGTGCACGGTGACCGCCCGCAGCAACACCCCGTAGTCCGGGTTGACTTCACGGTCGGCACCCACGCTCACCGAAGCACGCAGCTCCTGGCCCGGGTCGACGTCCACGCGGTAGAAGCGCTGCTTGCCGAACTCCTCGCGGTCCGTGTACAGACCGGACTTGAGGGTCGGGGCGCTGGAGCACTGGGCGGTGCCCTCGGTGGCGACCGGGGTCACCACCGGATCGGCGGCACGGTCCACCAACTGGCCCACGCGGTCGGAGAGTTCCTCCTTGTGCTGCACGGAGGTGTACGTGCCGCCGGTCGCGTCCGCGATGCAGCTGAGCTGGTCGCGGGTCTTGGCGTCCGGCACCAGACCCAGCGTGTCGATGGTCAGGCCGATGCCCTTGGCCGCGATCTCGCGGGCCACCTCGCACGGGTCCAGCGGCTGGCAGGTGTCCTCGCCGTCGCTGATCAGGACGATACGGCGGGTGCCGTCACCGCCGTCGAGGTCGTCCGCCGCCTTCAGCAGCGCGGGACCGATCGGCGTCCAGCCGGTGGGCTGGAGCGTCGCGACCGCGGCCTTGGCCTCGGTGCGGTTCAGGGAGCCCACCGGGTACAGCTGCGCGGTGTCCTTGCAGCCCGTCTTGCGGTCGTTGCCGTGGTAGTTGGCGCCCAACGTGCGGATGCCGAGCTGCACTTCCTCGGGTGTCGCGTCGAGCACCTCGTTGAACGCCTGCTTCGCCGCTGCCATACGCGAGCCGCCGTCCATGTCCTTGGCGCTCATGGAACCGCTGACGTCCAGCACGAGTTCGACCTTGGGGGAGGCCGCGGAGTCCGTCTCGTCGGCGACCGCTCCGGCGGGGAAGGCGACCCCGGCCGTGAGGGTGGCGAGCAGGGCACAGATCCCCGCCGCCAGCCGTTGTCTTGTGATCATCGCCGGATCCTATTGATCAGATGGACCCGGCTCCAAAACGAGCGGGTTCGGCAGCCCGGTCCACTGGTCCCCGGGCAGCTCCGGCGACAGCCGCATCAGCGTCAACGCCTTGCTCGGCAAAGGCTGTTCGAGCAGCGTGCGCAGGTCCGGCGTGCGCGGCAGATCCGGTACGACGGCCGCCAGCGCCGCCCTGAGCGCCGTACCGGAACCCGCCGCACCCGCGAGCGCTCCCGCCACGAGAGATCCGAACAGCTTGCGGCGCAGGGTGAGTTCGTCGTCGGTGACGATGCGTCCGCTCAGGTCCGGTACCGGAATCCCCTGCTCGGCAAGGCGCTTGGGGCTGACCCGGATGTCGGCGAGATCGCGGTAGACCAGGCGCAGGGGGGCACCCGTGCGGGACAGCACCACCAGCAGGTTCTGACCGTGCGCCTCAAGGGCCACACCGGACTCCAGCAGCCGCAGACAGACCACGAGGGCGAGACGCGTGAACTCGGCCAGCCAGGCGGGCGATCGGGGCAGGCCGGTGACCGCGAGGGCGGCCACCGGAAGAACCCGCTCGCCCGCTTCCGTGTCCGCGTACGTCTGCGGCGACTCACGCAACACGGCGGCGAGATCCGGTGAGTCGGCCGTGGCCGCGCCCAGTGTGCGGGTGACGTGCAACAGGCCGTCCGAGCGCGCCGCCAGTGTCTCCCCGAACGCCGACAGCGTCGCCGACAGCCCGATCGAGTAGACCGAGATGTCCCGCACCGAGGAGGTCAGCCGGGCGCTCAGCGCGGTCTTGACGTGCGGTCCGTCCGACAGGGCGAGGGTCCGCAGGGACATCAGTGGATGCGCGTCGAGCGGAGCGTCGCCGGTCCGCTTCAGCACATGCGCCGCCTGCCACGGGTGCACCGGGATCAACAACCGTCCGGCGTCCCGCAGTTCGTCCGGCCACACCCCGGTCAGCAGGCACTCCTCCGCCCGCACCGGCACCGATCCGAGGGCCACCACGGGCCGGTGCTCGGGACCGTAGGCGAGCTGCTCGGCCACCGAGAAGCCGGGCCGGGAGCGGCAGTTGGGGTGGAAGGGATGTCCGTCGACGATCCGCTGCTCCCATTCCCAGTCGTGCGCCGGCCAATCCTCCGAGCGGGCGGGCTGGTTGGCCCGGGACAGTGCCAACGAGGCGACGCTGTGCCCGAGTTCGGCCGCGAGGGCGGTCCCGTGCGGCACGGCGAGATCCGTCATCAGGCGCGCCGGATCGTCGTAGGCGATGTCGTCGAGGTGGACCGCGGTGACGTAGGCGTCGGTCGCGTACGGGTCCGCGCGCGGCCCGCGCAGCCGCCGGCCGTCGGAGAGCCGTAGGACGAGGCCCGGCGTCCGGCCGACGATCCACGGCAGCGGCTCGAAGGCCAGCGCGCGCCACAGCCGGGTGAGAACCGCCGCACGGGCGCCGGGCAGTTCGGCCGGGTACCGTTGCACGAGGTCGGGCCGTACGGCGGCGAGTTCCTCGGCGACCTCGGCCTCGGGAAGCGGGGGACGGTCCACGGTCGACTCCTCGGGTGCGGACGGGGCGTCATGATCGGTGACGACGAGAGACGGGGCGGGGAGAGGCGGAGCGGAGAGAGACGGGGGCGGCGGAACACTCTGCGACGAGAGACATACTGATCGCGATCGCAGGACACGGACTTAGGGAACGAATGGATCGCGTCGACTTCACACCCCCGGGCGACGACGTGGCGGAGCGCGCCGACGCGTACGCGGCCGCGCCCCTGCTCAACTGTCTGCTGCGGGAGGTGGCCCGGCCGCTCCCGGACCCGGGGGAGCGACACGTGTACCGGCTGCCCGGGAGCGGCCGGCTGCTGCGGGTGCGCGGCGAGCGGCGCCCCGCAGAGCCCGAGGTGCACGCGGACGGCGGCTGGCGGCGCGTCGACCACACCGAACTCGTGAAACTCGTCGCCGAGGAACTGACCCGGCACACCGGAGTCTCCAACCACGAACTGCCCGCCGAGATGACCGACAGCCGTGACGCGGTCGCCGCGCTGCTCACCGCGCGCGACCGGGCGACGGCGCCCGACGACCCGTATCTCCGCTCCGAACAGTCCTTGATCACCGGCCATCCCTACCATCCCGCGCCCAAGGCCCGCGGCGGCGGCCCCGTCGCGGGCTGGCTGCCCTACGCCCCGGAGGCGTACGCCCGTTTCCCGCTGGTGCTGCTCGGGCTGCGCGAGGACGCGGTCGTGGAGGAGGGGGATGTCTCGGCGCTGGACGCGCTCGGGGAGGCCCCGCCCGGGTACCGGCTGCTGCCCGCACACCCGTGGCAGCTCGACCTCGTCGGCGCAGGCCTCGCGGACCCCTTCACGGACGGGCGGCTGGTCCGGCTCGGCACGACGGCGACCGAGGCGTGGCCGACGGCGGCGATCCGCACCGTGTACAGCCCCGTCGAGGATCTGTTCCTGAAGTTCAGTCTCGATGTGCGCATCACCAATGACGTACGCCGACTGTGGCGCCACGACCTGCTGAAACTCCAGCGCACGGATACGGCCGTCCGGGATGCCTTCGTCGCGCTGGGCGGCCCGGCGGCCTGGCTCAGCGACCGCGGTTACCGCACCGCCGACTTCGCCTTCGAGGAACTCGCCGTCCTGGTCCGCGACGGCCTGCACGAGCACCTCCTGCCCGGGGCTACGCCCTTGCTCGCCGCGGGGTTGGTGGAGGGCTTCGAGGGCAGCCCGCTCGACGGCACGGGCGACCCGGGGGCCTGGTGGGAGGCGTATCTGCGGCAGGTCGTACCGCCCGCGCTGGCCGCCTTCGCCGACCACGGCGTCGTACTCGAAGCGCATCTGCAGAACACGCTCGTCGCCGTCGACGCCGACGGAACGCCCGCGCAGGCGCTGTTCCGGGACGCGGAGGGCGTGAAGCTGCTGACGGACGTGGACCGGGCCGCCGGGTGGGAGCGGCTGGTGTACTGCCTGGTCGTCAACAACCTCGTCGAGATCGCCGGGATCCTCGCCGAGCGCCACCTGAAGCTGGACCCCTGGCCGGCGGCCCGCGCCGAACTCGCCCGCCACGACCTCCCCGAGATCGCCGGCCTCCTCGCCTCACCCACCCTGCCCGGCAAGACGAACCTGCTGCTGCGCTGGACCGGGGCGGACGGCGCGGACGCCCGCTATCTGCCGTTGCGGAATCCGCTCGCGGGGTGAGGGGC
>NZ_JBXVPZ010000313.1:0-11575 GCF_057961495.1 Streptomyces sp. P5F9
GCCGCGGGGGGAGTATGCGGAGGTTGCCGATGCCGGGCATCTGGTGCACTACGACCAGCCGGAGGCTTGGCGGGCGGCTATCGAGCCGTTTCTTGATGGGGTGCTGGTGTGAGGTGGGCGCCTAGTCGGTGGGGGGCTTCTGTTGTGTGGCGGGTGCGGGTGCGTTGTGGCTGGTCGCGCAGTTCCCCGCGCCCCTAAAAGCAAAAGCTCTCCTCAGCCCTTGCTCACCGCCGCCAGGATCTCCGGTAGCCGCCTCGCTGTTCCCGGTGCTGCCAGGCGTAGGCCCGCATAGGTCAGCGCCGCCCCGTACCCCGCACCCGCCGGCAGCAGTACCCAGCTCCACTGGTCGCCGTCCGCGCTGACGTTCGCCCAGATGGTGAGGGTGATGACGGGGGCGCACAGGAGGGCCGCGGAGATCATGCCGCCGAAGATGGAGATCCAGGCGAGGCCGGCCTGGCCGGGGGCGACGTTCTTGTGGGTGCCCTGGGGGATGGAGTAGGGGAAGCGGGCCGAGGTCCAGGCGCCGGTCGCGAGCATCGCGCCGAGGAGGGCGAAGGAGAGGCCGAGGACCTCCGGGAGCCGGGACCAGTCGCCGAGCAGCGCTGTCGTCAGGACGGTCACGAGCGCCGCGTACGGCAGGGTGATCACCAGCAACGCCAGGGCACGGGCCCGGAGTTCGGCGTAGGCGTCCCTCGTCGTGGAGATCGTCATCGCGACCATCCAGAACGCGGACGTGTCCTGACCGAACTGGTTGTACATCTGGATGCCGAGCATCCCGGCCGCGAAGCACGCGAAGTACACCGAGCCCGTGCCCTGCAACGCGTTGAACACCGGCACGATCAGACCGATCGCCAGCGAAGTCACCCACGCCGCCTTGGTCTTGGGGTCGCGCCACACGTACCGCAGGCTGCGTTCCATGACCGTTCCGGTACGGCCGGACGGGAGGAAGCGGGCCAGGCCGCCGGCGGATGCCCGGTCCTTCGCCGCCGGTTCCGCGGACTGGAGCGTCGAGCCGTCCGGCGCCGTCATCAGCTTGGTCAGGCTGCGGGACCAGAGGAGCAGCAGGGCCGCCAAGGCGCCGACGGACAGGGCGAGTTGCGTGACCGCCAGGCCGTACGAGCCCTTGCTCACCGAGTCCACCGCGCCGACCGCCGACGCGGGCGGCACCCAGCGCAACACCTCTGCCGCCGGGTCGAGTTGGGACAGCCCGGACGAACCCAGGCGCTGCACACCGAAGTTGACCAACTGCGCCCCGACCGCGATCACCAGCCCGCTCAGCACCGCCAGGTCCCGACCCCTGCGGCTGGTCAGCAGACGGATGTTGGCCGCGGCGACCGCCCGCGCGAGGGCCACGCAGATCAGCAGCCCGAGGGCGACGCCGAAAACGGCCGTGACGTACGCGGCGGGCCCGTGCGCCACCGCGATCACGGACCCCAGCAGGAGCACCAGCGTGAACAGGGGGCCGATGCCCACCAGCGAGGCCGCCAGCAGCGCCCGTACCAAGGGCTGGGGCCGAAGTGGCAGCATCACCAGGCGAGTTGGATCGAGGGTCTCGTCACCGGACGGGAAGAACAGCGGCATCACCGCCCAGCCCAGCCCCAGTACCGCGACCAGGAGCACGACCACGGAGACCGCGTGCCTGTCCCCGCGCAGCGTGATCAGCCCCAGCAACTGGAGCGCGGCGAACAGCAGCGCCACGACCGCCGACGCGACGTACGCGGCCCGCCGGCCACCGGACTGCCGTAGACCATTGCGGAGCAGGGACAGCTTCAGGCGTACGACGACGGGTGTGATCGAGGCCGTTGCGGTGCTCTCGCTCATCGGGTGCCGCCGCCCAGCCAGTCGAGGTCGGAGCTGTGGTCGCGGGCGCCCGCGCCGACGAGTTCCAGGAACGCCTGCTGGAGGGTGGGGGATGCGCCGCGGACCTCGGCGAGGGTGCCCTGGGCGCGGATGCGGCCGGCGGCCATCACGGCCACCCAGTCGCAGAGCGACTCGACGAGTTCCATGACGTGGGAGGAGAAGACGACGGTGGCGCCGGAAGCGGTGTAGCGCTCCAGGACGCCCCGGATGGTCTGTGCGGAGACCGGGTCGACGCCCTCGAACGGCTCGTCCAGGAACAGGACTTCGGGGTTGTGGAGGAGAGCGGCGGCGAGCCCGATCTTCTTGCGCATACCGGTCGAGTAGTCGACGACGAGCTTGTGCTGCGCCCCGGCCAGGTCGAGCACGTCGAGAAGCTGCGTGGCCCGCTTGTCGACCTCGCCACCGGGCAGCCCCCGCAACCGCCCGCTGTACCCGAGGAGTTCACGCCCCGAGAGCCGCTCGAAGAGCCGCAGCCCTTCCGGCAACACCCCGATCCGCGCCTTCACGGCCACGGGATCCGCCCACACGTCGTGCCCGACCACCTCGACGGACCCCTGATCCGGCCGCAGCAACCCGGTCACCATGGAGAGGGTCGTGGTCTTCCCGGCCCCGTTGGGCCCGACCAGCCCGATGAACTTCCCGGCGGGCAACTCCAGATCAATCCCGGCAACAGCAACTTGCTGCCCAAACCGCTTCCAGAGCCCGTGTACGCGAACGGCGGCTGACGTCATACCTTGCACCCTACGGTCAGGTGCCCCACCTAAGGGGCGCGGGGAACTGCGCGACCAGCCCCCACCGGCCCGCACTCGCCAGCGCTACCGATCCCGCCCACACGCATAGGCGAGCGGCGAGATCAACTCCTCCGCATCCGGCAACCACCGGTTCGCAGCGGTAGGCCGGCAGGCCCACTGCACAGCCCCCCGAGACCCGAACCGCGTAGGCGGCGCAGCCACATACGCACCCTCACCCAGCACCACCAGATCCAACGACGCCGGCGCCCACCCGATCCTCCGCACCAGATCCGGCACCTTCACCGAAGCCCCGGGCAGCACGAAGAACTCCATCCGCCGCGACGGAGTCAACGTCACCGGCCCCAGCGTCAACTCCATCCGCTCCATCCGGGCCAGCGCGAGAAACCCCGCGGTCTCCGGAACGGAAATCGCGTCGAACGTCCGCCCCGTGGGCAACAGAATCGAAGCCGCCGGCTGCTTCTGCCACATCCGCCGCGCGACCGTCGCGCTGCCCGTCGCCTGCGTCGCCCAGTCCTCACGCGCCGGGTGTGCGCCGGGTGCGGCGCACGCGGGGTCGCCGCAGGAGCAGTGCTGCACCCCGTCGACGGCTTCCAGCCAGGTGCCGGGGAAGACGTCCCAGTGGCGCTCCTCGGCGTAGCGTACGGCTGTCTCCAGCAGCGATTCCCCGCGCTGCTTCGGAATCTGAGCGGCTTCGGTGCCCGCGATCGTCTCTTCCACGCCCAACACAACTCCCGCACCCACCTGGAGTTACGGGCGTAGCGCGCGCGGGGGAGGGGCATCGATTCCGCAACTGGGGCGCATGGATGCATGTGCGGGGGCGCGCGGGAGGAACGACAGCGGGAGTTGGGTAGCCAGGTGTGGGGCGAGCACCAGCTTTTACCCCGGCATTCTTCGCATGCTTCGCATTTTCACCATGTTCGCTGGGCATTGATCTTCACGGCCGGATCTTTTCGCTTCAGGGGTTGTTCCCAGGGGGTACGCCATGGCCGCAAGGCCACTTGTCGCGCGGCAGCCGAACGAACGGCTGCAGGCGCTCATCCAGGAGGCGGGGTGCTCGAACGCCGGGCTGGCCCGCCGGGTCAACATGTGCGGCGCCGAGCACGGTCTCGACCTGCGCTACGACAAGACGTCCGTGGCCCGTTGGCTGCGGGGACAGCAGCCGCGCGGGCGGGCTCCGGCGATCATCGCCGAGGCACTGGGCCGCAAGCTGGGCCGTACGGTCACGATCGACGAGATCGGCATGGCCAACGGCAAGAACCTCGCGTCGGGCGTGGGGCTCCAGTTCTCGCCGACCGTCCTCGGGGCCATCGAGCAGGTGTGTGAGCTGTGGCGCAGCGACGTGGGGCGCCGGGACTTCCTGTCCGGTTCGTCGGTCGCCGCGTCCGCGCTGGTCGAGCCGAGCCGTGACTGGCTGATCTCCTCGCCGGACTCCCAGGTCGCCCGTGCGGCGGGGCCGCGGGTGGGCCCGTCCGACGTGGCGGCCGTGCGCGCGATGACCCAGGCGCTGAGCGAGCTGGACCATCAATACGGCAGCGGGCATGTGCGCCCGGTCGTCGTGCACTACCTCAACAGTGTCGTCTCCGGGCTGCTGGCGGGGTCGTACCGGGAGGCCGTGGGGCGTGAACTGTTCGCCGCCGTCGCCCGGTTGACGGAACTCGCCGGCTACATGGCCGTGGACACGGGTCAACCCGGCCTGGCGCAGCGGTACTACATCCAGGCGCTCCGCCTCGCCCAGGCGGCGGGGGACAGGGGATACGGCGGGTACGTGCTCGCCGCGTCCATGAGTCACCTCGCCGCGCAGCTCGGGAACCCGCGTGAGATCGCGCAGTTGGCGCGGGCGGCGCAGGAGGGGGCACGGGGGCGTGTGACCCCGCGAGCCGAGGCGATGTTCTACGCGGCGGAGGCGCGCGGGCACGCCCTGATGGGGGACGCGCGGTCGGCGCAGCTCGCGTCGGGGCGCGCGGTGAGCGCGCTGGACGCGGCGGATCCGTCGACCGGTGACGACCCGGCGTGGATCGCGCACTTCGACGAGGCCTATCTCGCCGACGAGTTGGCGCACTGCCACCGCGACCTGGGCCAGGCCGAGGCGGCGGCCCGGTCCGCGCAGGAGTCCCTGGACGGGCACCCGGAGTCGCGGGCGCGCCGCCGGGCCATCGGCTACGTCCTCCTCGCGAGCGCGCAGGTGCAGCAGCGCGAGATCGAGCAGGCCTGCAACACGGGCCTGAAAGCAGTGGAGTTGCTCGGTTCGCTGCGGTCCAACCGGGGCGCCGAGTACCTGGACGACTTCCAGCAGCGCCTGGAGCCGTACCGGGACGAGCCGGTGGTGCGGGAGTTCGGAGCGCGGATGGAGTTGCAGTCCGCCGCGTGAACGGCGGGGGGACCAGCAGGTGAACACCGCTCCGGTGCGGAAAGGAGTGCGGACAGCGGCACTTGGAGCGGACGCGGGTCCGGGACTGTTACCGCCGTCACAAGAGGGCAGGTCCAGTCCAGTGCTGCGTGGCACCGGGCTCGGGGTACCCGGTAGCGTGAGCCGACGATCCCGAAGGTCCCCCATTCGTAGGAGTCCCGGTGACGCAGAGTGGACAGGGCGAGGAGCCCTCGGCGCGGCCCGCGCGCGAAGGCATCGTGCTGCCCTCCGACGGAGGCGCACCCCTCCTGCCGGGTATGACGGGCGGACGCGGTGACCAGCAGTCGGGCGGACAGCCCTCGATAGCACCCCCGACCAGTGGCCAGTCCTGGGGCGGGCCGTGGGGTCCCGACCAGCACGACCAGCAGCATCACCACCAGCACCAGAGCCCGGCCCCGCCGCCGGGCCAGGGCTGGGGAGACCAGCAACAGCAGCCGCAGCAACAGTGGGGCGCCGCCCCCGAGCAGCAGCCCGCTCCGGCCCCGTGGGGCGCCCAGGACGGCATCCCCGGCCAGCCGGGCGCCCTGCCCCAGGAGAGCGCCCAGCACGCGGCCTACGGCGTGCAGCAGCAGTCGTACGCACAGGAGTACCCGTCGGGTTACGCCCAGGAGCCGGCCGCCGGGTACGTCGGCGCGGGCTACGCCTCCGACCAGTCGCCCGCCATACCCCAGGCCGCCGCGCAGAACTACGGCTACGGATACGGCGCTTCCGGTTCCGACGCGCACCAGCAGCCGTCCGGTGCCGCCCTCCTCCCGGCCGCGGCCCCCGCGTTCCCGAGCGCCCCGCTGCCGCCCGCCGACGAGGGCGCGACGCAGTACATCCCGCCGGTGGTCAACATGCCCGGCGACGAGGGTGCCACCCAGTTCCTGCCGCCGGTGCCCGCCGCGCCCATGGACGAGGGCGCGACCCAGTTCATCCCGCCCGTAGGGCCCGGGGCGCTGCCGCCCGAGATGCCCGCGGCCGCCGGGCCGATGCCGCAGGCCGCGCACCCCGACGCGCAGCCCACGCAGTTCCTCCCGCCGGTGCCCGCGCAGGGTGCCGCTCCCGGGTACGGGGCGCGGCCGGGCGGGCCGGACGACCGGCAGCCGCCCGCCGAGTTCGACAACCTCTTCCGCAGCGACGCCGGGGGCGAGCAGCCCGCCGCGTCCACGCAGCAGATGCCCCGCTTCCAGCAGCCGCCGCGCGCCGAGCAGCCGGGGCAGCAGGGCTACGGCCAGGCCCAACCGCCGTACGCGCAGCAGGCGTACGCACAGCCCTCGTACGCCCCGCCCGGAGACGGCGGCGGCCGACGTGGCGCTCAGGGCGACGACGGCGGCCGGGGCGGGCGCCGTTCGCGGGTGCCGCTGATCGCCGGGATCGGGGTCGGTATCGCGATCCTCGGGGTCGGCGCCGGGGCGCTGCTCAGCGGGGGCGGCAGCAAGAGCGACGGCAACAACAAGACGGTCGCCGCCACCTCGGCCGCGACGGACGGTTCCTCGTCGGCGGGCACCGATGCCGCGAAGGAACAGGCCGTCGCCCTGGACAAGCTGCTCGCCGACAGCGGCAGCAGCCGTGCCTCGGTGATCAACGCCGTCGGCAATGTGAAGGCCTGCAACAAGCTCGGCGAGTCCGCCTCCGACCTGCGGGACGCGGCCAAGCAGCGGGCCGAACTGGTCACCAAGCTCTCGCAGTTGACGGTGGACAAGCTGCCGGACAACGCGGCTCTGACGACCGCGCTCACCAACGCGTGGAAGGCGTCAGCGTCGGCCGACAACCACTACGCGACCTGGGCCGACCAGGCTGCCGGCAAGAAGGGCTGCAAGAAGGGCCAGGCACGCACCACCGGCCAGACCGCGGCCGGCAACGCGGCGAGCGGCGTCGCCAGCAACCAGAAGGTCAAGGCCTCCGCCCTCTGGAACACGATCGCGAAGACCTACGGCCTGACCAAGCGCCAGCCGACCCAGCTCTGAGCACTCCCGACAGGCACTCCGCATTCCCGACAGGCACTCCCGACAGCGCGGATCTCAGTCGAGGTCCGCGCTGTCCAGCGTCCTCGTCATATCGAAGAAGCCCTTCTTCGCGGACACCAGAACGCCCTTCCGTACGACCTGAAGAGTCACGTTCGCGTTGACCAGCCGGGCCAGGCCCACCGAGGCCAGGTTGTCGTCGCGGGGGCTCCACTGCAGCGTCGGCGTGAGCCCGCCCGTGTCGACCTTCACACCGTCGTCGAGGGCGCGGCGCACGGTGTCGGCGGTGATGTCACCGCTGCCGAGCGAGTTCACGACGGTCTTGAACGCGGTGTACGCGATCCAGGTGGTCTGCACCCCCGCGTCCGCGGGGTCGATGCGGTTGTCGCCGAAGGCCACCTCGTTGATCGCCTTCTTCATCGGGTCCCAGCGCGCGTCGCTCGCGACCGGGTACCAGCCCGTGATGTACGACCCCTCGTACGGCCCGGACTGGCCGCCCGTGGAGTTGATCTCGGTCTGGTCGACACTGCCGAGCACGGTCGCGGCGTGCACCGCGGGATAGTCCTGGCGGTCGCGCCGGAAGGAGTCCATGAAGGTGTCGGTGCGGTCCCCGAGCGAGGGCACCACACAGCCCTCCTTCCCGGAGTCGCCGCTCGCGCTCTCCAGGGCGCTCGTCGACTGGGCCGAGTACTCGGTGGCGTCGTCGGCCGCGAGCTGGTCGGTCGCCGCCGCGTGGCCGCCCGCCGCGAGCCCGGCGTTCAGCAGCGGGGGCAGGTCGTCGCCGGCGATGGAGTCCGGCCGTACGAGGGTGACCGGGCCGCAGGTCGGGGCGAGTTCCTTGCCGAGGCCCGCCAGGAGCGCGGGCTGGCCGCCGTTGACGGGGTAGGACAGGGCGCGGGTGAACTCCTCGGTCGTCACGCCGTAGCCGCCTATGTAGGGGATGCCGGCGCCCTCCAGCGGGGCGAAGTACGAGTCGCTGAACTCGCTGTAGGAACCGACGACCGCGACGACGTTCTTCTGCACGGCCAGCCGGGCACACTTCGCGGCGGCCACGTTCGTGTTGTGGTCGTTGCAGGTCAGGACCTTGAGCTTGCGGCCGTTGATACCGCCATGCTTGTTGATCCACTTCGCGTACGCCGTCGCCATGGCGGGCATGCCCGGCTTGTTGGTCGCGCCGGTGTCCCACGGCGCCCAGGTCATGACGGTGATCGAGTTGTCCGCGGCGCCCCCCGTGGTGCCGGGGATGACCCCGCAGCCGGCCACGAGCGACGCACACGCCCCCAGAGCCGCCGCCGACAGGACGGTCGCTCTGACGGGCCGGGTGAAGGTGAGGAGGAAGGTGCTGCGGTTGCGTCGCCTGCCTGTCATGGACAGACACGCTTCCGCCACACCACAAACCGAGGAGTGACTCGGGGTCAACAAGTAGTGACGCGGAGGTGAATTACGGGGGGCGTTCCTGTGTGTGTGACGAGGAACGTACGATCGATGACCGTGCAAGGTTCGGAGAACTCTTCCCGTCGCCCCCGTCGCTCCTCCACCATGGGCGGCATGCCACTGAACGACATGCCCTGGTGGCGCTGGCGCAGCAACGTGCGTTCCGCGCTGCACATGCTCTCCGATCCGGCGTTCCAGCAGAACGTCTGGCTGGCCGGTGTCGACGGGTACGGGGACGTCACCGACGCCGTCTACCGCCTCGTCGAGGACACCTGGCTCGACAACTGGTCCGCCGAGAAGTACGTCGGCACGATCTTCCGCGACTCCCAGGAGGCGGCCCTCGTGGACACCGCCGTCCTGCGCGTCCTGCGGATCATGCACCAGGTCGGCCCCGACGCCCATGTCTCCGTGTACGTCGACCACGAGGCGTGGCCGGACGCGGTACGGGCGGCGCGGGACGCGCATGTCCGGATGGCGGTGAGCGACGGCGACGACCCGGATACGCCGCCGCGGACGCTTGAGGTTTTGCAGATCATCACGCGGTCCGCGTAAGGCTGGGTTGCGGTTGCGTCGATGAGTGCGGGTACGTGGGGGCTGGTCGCGCCGTTCCCCGCGCCCCTTGGTAACGCGCCGTGCGTTTAGTTGGTGCGGGTGGGTCCGCGTGGCGGACGGCGGTGCCTCCGTTCGGGGGGATATGGGACCCTGTCCTGCATGAACGCGCAGTCCACCCGAGCCGCGGCACTCGCCGACCAGTACGTCCTCACCCTGTCGTGCCCCGACAAGCAGGGCATCGTGCACGCCGTGTCGAGCTACCTCTTCATGACCGGCTGCAACATCGAGGACAGCCAGCAGTTCGGCGACCACGACACGGGACTGTTCTTCATGCGCGTCCACTTCTCGGCGGAGTCGCCGGTGACGGTGGAGAAGCTGCGGGCGAGCTTCGCGGCGATCGGTGACTCCTTCCACATGGACTGGCAGATCAACCGGGCCGCGGACCGGATGCGGGTCGTGCTGATGGTCAGCAAGTTCGGGCACTGTCTGAACGACCTGCTGTTCCGGGCGCGGATCGGGGCGCTGCCGGTGGAGATCGCGGCGGTGGTGTCCAACCACACGGACTTCGCCGAGCTGGTGGAGTCGTACCACATCCCCTTCCACCACATCCCGGTGACGAAGGACAACAAGGCCGAGGCTGAGGCGCGGGTCCTCGACCTGGTCCGCGAGGAGAACGTCGAACTCGTCGTCCTGGCCCGGTACATGCAGGTCCTCTCCGACGACCTCTGCAAGGCGCTCAGCGGGCGGATCATCAACATCCACCACTCGTTCCTGCCGAGCTTCAAGGGCGCGAAGCCGTATCACCAGGCTCACTTGCGGGGTGTGAAGCTGATCGGGGCGACCGCGCACTACGTCACCGCCGACCTCGACGAGGGCCCGATCATCGAGCAGGAGGTCGAGCGGGTGGGGCATGACGTGACGCCGGACCAGCTCGTGGCGATCGGGCGCGATGTGGAGTGCCAGGCGCTGGCACGGGCCGTCAAGTGGCACGCCGAGCGCCGAATTCTGCTGAACGGGCGCCGGACTGTGGTGTTCGCCTAGGAGTGCGGGGGGTCGCCTTTGAGGGGCGGCTGCGGGTGCGTGGGGGCTGGTCGCGCAGTTCCCCGCGCCCCTTAGGTGGGACCACTGCCCGTACTCAAGGGGCGCGGGGCTGTGTCGATATGCGGCTCCGCCGCGTGGGCGCGACCAGCCACAACGCACCCGCCACTCGCCGACGAACCCGAACGAGCCCCTACATCCGGCTCAACGACGCCGTGGCGAACAGCACATCCCGGATCGCCTCCCGGTCACCGAGCTGCCCCGCGGCCGCCTCCTCCGGTGACACATGCCCCGCGGCCAGGTGGCAGAACTCCACGCCGTCCAGGGCGATATGGGCGACCTCCCGCTCCGCGGACCCCACCGCGCCGGGCGAGTCGAGGGCGATCAACCACTCACCCCCGCCATGCCCTTCGATCTCCAGCCGCAGGCTACGACCAGGCTCCCCGACCCCGACAAGGTGCCGCCCGCTCCCCGGCGAAGCCAAGCCATGCCGCCGCCGATCGGCGAGGACCACGGGGAGCATGCGCGCGGCCAGGTCGATCATCCGGTTGAGGTAGCGAGGGGACGGCGGATCGTACGGGTAGTCCACCGCCTCCGCGATGTCCCCCGCGTGCACCCAGCACTCGAAGGCCCGGTCGAGCATCGCATCGTGCAACGGAAGCTCGAAGTCGCCGTAGGAGACGGCCAGTTTGCCGGTGCTGCCGCCGGTGAACGACACCGTGCGGACGATGTTGTGGCTCTGCTCGCGCCAGGGTGCGCGGATGGACCGGGTCGGCGGGAAGTGCGACGACTTCCAGTACGCCTCGGTGCGTGACGCCGGCGTCGACGGCTTCACGGTCTCCCCGGTCAGCGGGTCGTCGAGGCCGAGCGCCGCCGCGACCAGGCCGTCGACGGTCAGCAGGTGCGCGATGACCCCGGCGACAGTCGTACGACGGCTCGTCGGCCCGTCGCCCTCGAACCAGCGCAGCCGCACGGGCGCGTGCCACTCGGCGTCACCTATGTCCTGCAGCAGGGCATCCAGGCGGGCGGTCTCGGCGTCGTACGGCGTCGCCCACTCCGGTACCGGGATGCGCGGTGGTCGGCGGTCGAAGGAGCTGGTCAGGACGCGGGTGCGCAGGCCGGGGTCGAGGTCGAGGGGTTCGACGGGGTGCAGCAGCCCGACCGCGCCGCGCAGCCGCAGCGCCTCGTCCGCGCAGGCCCCGCACTCGCCGAGGTGCTCCTCCACGGCCGCCGTCTCCGCCGCCGAGCACGCGGCCAGCGCCCACGCGCCGAGCAGCGCCTTCAGCACCCGGTGCTCCAGAACCAGCGGCACGGCCCGGGACTCGGCCGCGCCGAGCTCGGGGAGGGGGCGGCCGGTGTCCTCCACGGAGGCACGCGGCATCGGAATCCGCGGCGGCTCCCCCTCACCGCTCATGGAGTCACCGTCGGGACTGCCGGGCCCGCCGTACGAGCCGTCACCGCTCCCGGAAGCACCGCTGTCAGGACCGCCCGGCCCACCCCGCATGCCGTCGCCGTCACCGTCGTCGTTCACCGAACCGCCGTTCCCGGAGCCGTCGTTCACAGGGTGCCCGTCCTCAGGCCCACCC
>NZ_JBXVPZ010000314.1:0-11548 GCF_057961495.1 Streptomyces sp. P5F9
CCCGAACACCGGGAACCCGGCCGCCCGTACCTCCCCGATGTCCCGGATCACCCCGTCGACGACAAACCCTGCGATCCCGCGCCCCTGCGCGACGGCACAGACGTTCCCCCCGGCGAGCGCGTACTCCACGTCCCCCGACTCCACGACGACGACCGAACCGGGCTCGGCACGGTAGACGGCCGCGTGCAGCATGAGGTTGTCGCCGGGCGGACACCGCACGGTGAAGGCCGGACCGGCGAGACGCGACATCGGCCCCCACAGCGCCCGGACGCCGAGGTCCAACACCTGCTCGTGGCCGAGCAGATCGGCGAGGGTGGTCGTAGGGATGTCCTCGAATTCGGTGGCATCAGTCATACGACGGACGCTATCGTCCTCGTCATGACTGCCGGGTCGGCCTTGTGCCGTGAGCGAGTCGGGTACCCGGCCTCCGAGTGAGGCCGAGGCGGGCGAGAGGCCCGCCGTCTGTCACTGCATCCACGTCAACACATCAGCGCGCGACAGCGCTGTCCACGGACCAGCAGCGACAGAGAGAAGAGACCACCACCGCATGCCCAACGACTTCAACCAACCGGTCATCGACGAGTTCCGCGCCAACCGGGGCCGTATGAGCGGCTACTTCGAGGGCGCCCGCCTGCTCCTCCTCACCACCACCGGCGCCCGCACCGGCACCCCGCACACCACCCCCGTGGGCTACCTCCCCGACGGCGACCGGGTCCTCGTCATCGCCTCGGCGGCCGGCTCCGACCGGCACCCGGACTGGTTCCACAACCTCGTCGCCCACCCCCAAGTCACCGTAGAGAGCGGCGTGTTCACCTACGAGGCCCGGGCCGAGGTGCTCACCGGCGAGGAACGCGACCGGCTCTTCGCCCGGGCGGTGGAGGCGGACGCGGGCTGGGCGACGTACCAGGAGAAGACCGACCGGATCATCCCGGTCGTGGCCCTCCACAGCCTGGCGCAGGGCGGCCCGGGAAACATCAACGCGGCGTCCTTCGGCGAGGCCATCAAGGTGGTGCACGACGCGTTCCGCCGCGAACTGGCCCTGATCCGCGGCGAGTTGAACGCCGGTACCACAACCACAACAACCCTCGGCGCCCAACTCCGCGTCAACTGCCTCACGTTCTGCCACGGCCTCCACAACCACCACACCGGCGAGGACACCGTCCTCTTCCCCCTCATCGCCGAACGTCACCCCGGCACCGCCCCGGCCCTGACCCGCCTGCGCGAGGAACACGAACGGATCGCGGCGCTGGTGGAGGAGCTGCGCGGGACGCTCGCGACGACCAGGGACCCGGCGGAGGTCCGCGCCGAGGTGGAGCGGCTGACGACGGAGCTGGAGGCGCATCTGACGTACGAGGAGGAGGAGTTGATCCCGCTGTTCGACGCCGTCGCTTGACCTCAAGCCTGCTTGAGGTCGAAGACTGCACGCATATCCCGACGCGGTGGAGGTTGGTCATGCGTGCAGCGCAGGTACAGGAGTTCGGCGGGCCGGAGGTCCTGGTCCCGGTGGTACTGCCGGACCCGGTCCCCGGTCCGGGCGAGGTGCTGATCGACGTCGCGTACGTCGACACGATCTTCGTCGAGACCCAGGTGCGGACCGGCTGGGGCCAGGAGTTCTTCCCGACGACACCGCCGTACGTCCCGGGCGGCGGCGTCTCCGGGGTGGTCAGCGCGCTCGGCCCGGAGGTCCCGGAGGAGTGGCTGGGCCGCAGGGTGACGTCGTACGTCCAGGGCGGCTACGCCTCGCGAGCGGTGGCGGCGACCACGGCCCTGTCGGTCGTACCGGACGGCCTGGACCTGCTGCCGGCGGCTGCCCTGGTCCACGACGGCGTCACCGCGTCCGGCCTCGTCGAACTGACCGCCGTGTCACCCGGCGACCGCGTCCTGATCCTGGGCGCCTCGGGCGGCATGGGCACGCTCCTGGTCCAACTGGCCCGTTCACGTGGCGCGTTGGTCGTGGGGCTGGCCCGGGGTGAGGAAAAGCTGGCACTGATAAAGGAGTTGGGCGCCGACGCGGCGGTGGACGTCTCGGCTTCCGACTGGCCGGCGCGGGCCCGTGCGGCACTGGGCGGCGCGGCCGACGTGATCCTGGACGGCGTAGGCGGCCAACTCGGCGCCACGGCCCTTCCGTTGAGCGCGGACGGCGGCCGTTTCTCGGCCCACGGGGCCCCGTCCGGCACCTTCGCCCCCGTCGACACGAAGGAGGCCGCCGACCGGGGCATCAAGCTGTTCGGCATCGCGGACCTCCAGTTCCCTCCGGCGGAGTTGCGCCGGTTGACCTCGTACGCCTTCGAGGAGGTGGTGGCGGGGCGGTTGCGGGTGGTGATCGGGGAGGTGTTCCCGCTGGGGCGTGCGGGAGAGGCGCATGCGGTTGTCGAGGGCCGAGTACTGGTGGGGAAAGTGGTGCTCAAGAGCTGAGCGCCTTCAGCCAGGCATGCCCCTGTGCCAGGGCGGCCTTGCGGCCAGTTCCCACAGGGCGTCGAAGTGCCTGTTCCAGGTCACGATGGCGGCCTTGGCGTCGTCGGTGTCCTCCCGCGACCAGATGTTGAGATCGGTGCGGTATCCCTGGGGATCGTAGTAGTCGGGCTCCGGGCTGAATCCCATGGTGCGGGCGGACACGTCGTAGAGGCCGTGCAGGACCAGTTCCCGGTTGAAGATGCAGATCTTGTCGCGCGGTATGCCCGGGTAGAAGCGGTACTCGCAGGCGGCTGTCACCCGCCCCACCGATGTCAACCGCTGCGCGATGGCCGACAGTCGCTGGTCGAACTCCCTGCACTTGACCTCTATCCGCCTGCGGAACTCCTCGTCATCGACGGGTAACCCATCCGTGCCCACCCGGGAGGGCACGGTCATGGGAGCGCGGAAGTCCGGGACGAGGAATCTGACCACCACGTGCCGCGTCGGACCAGGATCTTCGTGGAGGCCCTCCAGACGGTGGTAGAGCTCGTTGTAGAGCGTCTCGCCGGTGTAACCGAGAAAGCTGATCTCCACAGTCCGGGCACGGAAGGCCTCGGTGACGAAGGTTCCCAACTCGCGTGACTTCACCTGGGCGCGGGACGGCAGCCGAAGTGATGCATCGAGGTCGTTGACCTTGTCGTACAGGACATAGGCCACCACGCTGAGGAGCGCGCTGCCGAGGAACACCTTGCCTTGAAGAGCGTCGCCCACCGGCTTCACGAACTGCGCGATCAGCCCGATGACGAAGACGACGAGAAGCAGAAGCCGTGTGACCGTCGACTGGTACCGGGCCTGGAACCGCTTGAGCCGTTCGCTCACGGTGCTTTCGGGCAACCCGCCGCTGCCGCCGCGCATCACGAGCCCCCTCCCCCATCGCGCAGTGCACAGCCGCACGTCACATGTGTGCGGGGTGCTCGTTCGTCCACGCCTGTCCATGGTCGGCCCGGGGCAGGTCGAAGGCAAGATAGGGGTTGGCTGTCGATCTGGCCCTGAGCCCGAGTGACGCGGTCGCCGTCTTCAAGGTCATGGCGTATGTGTCCACCGCCCGGCGGACGTTGGGAGCTTCGAGGCTGTCTCCGGTCACGAGCCGGTCGAGGTCCACATAGGCGGACCGCACGGTCTCGGTCCAGCGGTACACGTTCCAGTCCTCGCGCCAGCCCTTGGTGCACTCCTCCGGCATCCTCTTCGCCCAGCGGGTGAACAGGCGGTCGCGAATGTCCGGGCTCGTCGGGGTCAGATGCATGTGGCGGACCAGGTCGTAGAGGGGATCGCCGACCATCGCCATCTCCCAGTCGATGAGGGTCAGCCCCGTACCGTCCTCGCGACGCACCAGGTTCCAGGGGTTGAGATCGCCGTGCAGCAGTACGGAACGGCGCGGGGTCAGCATGTACCGGTCGAGGATCTCCCCCAGCCGGAGAATGTCTCCAGGCAGGCCCAGCTGCCGGGCCAACCTCAGTGTCTCCTTGGACAGTTCGGACACCATGCGGAGCAGTTCGCCGCGCAGGCCATAGAAGAAGTCGTGCCCCAGGGTGTCCGAACCCAGCTCCTCGCACTCGATTGCCGTCAACTCGCAGAGCTGGTCGACGAGATCGTCCGCCTCGTGCGGCAGCAGACCCTCGGCGGGATGGTCCGGATGCCGGATCTCGCCCTTCGGCCCCTCGTACGAGTGAATGGTGAACTGGTCCTTCAGATGGGGACCGCTGGTTCCCAGTGCCAGCACCCGCGGAGCACGGACCCGCACACCCGATGCCTCGATCACCCCCAGAACGGCGTGCTCGTTGAGGAACCGCCGTTCCCGTGGGTTCGCCGATCCCACCTTCCGCCGCACCATGACGGGGAGGGGGATGTCCCGTACCCGAACCGCCGTGCTGAGATGAGCCGTTCCCTTGAACACGTGGTCCGCGGGAGCCGCGCCCTCCGCGAACAGGGCGTCCCGCACCGCCCACGCCGGGAACTCGGGGTGCTCGGGAACCCTGGGGTCCCGCCGCCAGGGGATGTGCAACTTGATCTGGTGCTTGCTGTGCTTCTTTCCGTTGGACACGTTCCACCGGAAGAGAATCCCCTCGATGGACTTCTCGTCCGGCACGCTCTTGAGCCGCAGGGGAGCCTCGGCCAGCAACAGGGCCCTGCGCACCGCGTACGTCGCGGCATCCAGCTCCCGTTGGTCGAACTTGTCGCCCAGCGACGTCACCGCGCGCATCACATCCGGGTAGACGGACTGGGCGCGTTCGAAGTCGACATAGTGCTTCAGGTCCCGCTCGGCGCCCTTGCCCGCCTCGCCGCACCGCAGGTCCATGGCAGCCCGCCAGGCATCCATCACCTCGGACCACTGCTCAGCGGGGTAGTCCATCCGTACGAGATGGGTGGCGAGGTCGTGCACCGGGTCACCGAAGGTGGCCAGCTCCCAGTCGACGCAGATCAGAGGCGGGGCACCGTGGTACGAAAAGATCACGTTGTCGCGGTGCAGGTCGGTGTGGAGCAGGCTGAAAGGGCGGCTGATCATCGCGGGTACCCGTTCGGCGAACCGCACCATGGCGTCCCCGGGAATACCCAGCGTGGCGAACAGACCCCCGAACTTCGGCCAGTTGCGCTTCCTGATCTGTTCCTCCGTCGCCATGGCCAGAGCCCGGAGGAACGCCCGGCTGTCCCTGCTGTGCCGGGGCCAGGACTGCGGCAGCGGAGGCAGATCCTTTCTGCGTACCTGCGTCATGTCCGCGAGCAGGCCGGCGAGGGCGGAGATGAGCTCGGAATCCACCTGCGTGCCGTTGGGGCGGACGGTCGACAACGGCACGCCCTGGACATAGCTCAGGACGGTCATGTCCTCGCGTCTGACGAGACACTGCGGCACATGGGGCAGCACGCCACGGAGCGCGTCGAGGATCCTCGCCTCGTCCTGCCACGTCCTGATGACGACCGGCAGCACATCGCGGATCCGCTCCCGGACGGTGACGCGGTCGTGCCCCCTCAGCTCCGGCAGCCTGAAGCGGACGTCCTGCGGCGGTCGGACGACATAGTTCAGGTTGTGGTGACCCCGGCTGAACTTCCCCTCGTTCTTGGCGCAGGCCACGAGCCCGTCGAAGGCGTCGCCCGTATCCCTCGCCCTGGAGGGAGTTCCGGGCATTGGTGGACCACCCAAGGTCGCTCCTGAATAGCTGTACGTCGCCGCCCATGTGCATGCGCTGCGAGCAGGGTGGGCACACTGTAATGCCCAAGGCGGTAGCGCATGGCGCAACCTCGCTAAACCGAAACCCACTTGATGACTTCGCTCGAACGACCGGCGGATGTCAGGAGGTCAGGGCCAGGCGCTCCCAGCAGGCGTCGAACCACGCCTGCATGCTCTCCATGAACACCGATCCGGTGGAGTTGGGGTCACCCTCGTCGTTGACATGCCGTATCAGCGTCGACCCCAGCCCGAGAACGTCGAGAGCGTCGATCTCCGTGTCTTCGTCGAGGCGGATGGAGCGCTCCACGACTTCGTACGGGCCGAACAGGGCTTCGGCGCCTCGACGCAGGTACAACTTGAAGGCAGGGACCAGGGGGACACTCCTGACCTCCACGTTCACCGACGGCACCACTCCCTCTGTCTGCAGGTTCCGCAGGGCCGCGCGCAGCGACGTCGTGTGCAGCCGGGTGATGTCCCTCAACCGCTGTTGCGTCCGCTCCTGCAACCCGCCCAATTGGTCGGCCCCATCAGCTCCGTCTGCCACACCCTTCAGCTTCAGGGCACGCGGATACGGAAGTTCCAGCGACTCGGAGGGCAGCAACATCCGCAACTCGATGCGCTCAGGGGTGGCGATCTCTCCGGTGCGGATGCGTTCGGCCTGTAGGCGGACGTGAGTGTCCAGGCTCTCGGACGTGAGGGTGAAGACGTCCAACTGCACGACCCGTTGGGTGAAGGCCCGGGCGACGAACGGCCCCAGTGCCGCCCGCAGCCGGGGTGCCGCCTGCGGAACCCGGCCCGAGTGCATGGGGCTCTTCACCACGCGCGAACCACTTCCCTGACGGGACTCGATCCACCCTTCGTCCTTCAGCTCACGCAGAACACGCTGGACCGTGTCACGGGAGACTCCGAACTCCTCGGCGAGTTCGCGCTGCGTGGGCAGGAGCTGTCCCACCGCGTATGTGCCGTCGGCGATGCGGACACGGAGCTCCTCCAACAGGGCACTGGACTCCCTGCCGCCGCCTTCGCCACGTCCTGAGCTCACACGACGACCGTACCTCCTCACTGGAGCAGGCAAACTACTTCCAGTCATACTGCGGCCGAATTTGACGGTCAGCCATACACATTTCGCGGCGGCGTTAAGGGATCAAGCAGCCAGGGCACACCAAATTCAACAACCAGTCCAATTGGACGGATTGCCGATCAGGCGTCAGACAAAAAATACTCTCCGACAGGCAAGGGGTGGGGTCCCATGGTCGCCATCGAGTTGCTGGGAGCCGTCATGGCACTCGGCATCGAACAGCTACTGCAGTCGCGTTACGGGGCCCTCGGCCTCCTCTGCCTCTTCCTGATAGGCGTGGGTCTCAAGGCCCGCAACACCGCCTGCCTGTCCGTCGGAGCCGTGATCTTCGTGCTCCTGATGACTCAGGCCTGATCCAGCACCACCCGCAACACCGTCTCCATCGAGCCGACGACATACTCGGCCCCCGCGTCCCGCAGCACCTTCTCCTTGCGGTCGTTACGCGCGTAGCCGAGGAACGGCACTCCGGCCCCTTGCGCGGCTTCGAGGTCCGTCGGGGTGTCGCCGATCATCAAGGTGGCCGACGGCGCGGCTCCCAGGCCCTTCAGCGCACGGTTGAGGCAGTGCGGGTGGGGCTTGAGGAGTTGGAGATCCTGGGTGCGGCCGTAGACGTGCGGGGCGAAGCGGGACAGGAGCCCGCGGCCGGACAGGTAAGTGCGCACCACTCGCGGGGAGTTGTTGGTCGCGATGGCCAGCCGTGAGCCCACCGCCGACCAGGTCTGGATCAGCGGGTCGGCGTACGCCGTGGGCATCGCCGAGGACGTGGCCCGGAGTTCCTCCTGGGTGAGACGTTCCTCCAGCTCCGCGACCAGGTCGCTGCCCGGGTGCCGGCGGTCGACGGCGCGCAGCACCATGTGCGGGTCCAGGGAGTCCCTTTCCGTCTCCGTCAACAGCCCGTGCAGGCCCCGCCCTTCGAGCCACTCGACCAGTTCGCCCGCCACGCGCTCCGCCGTGTGTCCCGCGAACAGCCGACAGATCGGACCGTCGAAGTCGAACAGGACGTTGCGGGCCTTGGTGATCAGTTCTCGCAGGTTCTCTGTCTCTACTGTCACCGGTTCAGTCTGCGCCGTATCAGGAGTCACTAGGAGAGTGTCAGGTCCGTCGTGATGGTTTCCCAGAGGGCGTTGAACCACAGCTGTGATTGCTCCACGAACGCCGCGTCCCGCTCGCCGGTCTGGCGGAGGAAGGAGAAGAGGAGGGACTGGGAGCCGAGGACGTCGTACATGTCCAGGGTCTGGCTGCCGTACTCCTCCTCCCGTCTGGTGAGCATGTAGTAACCGAGCAGCGCCTCTTGGCCGTTGAGCAGGTACAGCTTCACCGGCGGGGTGAAGGGCAGGGCCCGGAAGGTGACCTTGACGTCCATGCCGTGCGTGGCTCTCAGGGAGAGCAGGTTGTGCTGGAGCACCTGGCCCTGGGCGTTGCGCATGGACAGCCAGCGCTGGTGGACCGAGTTGTCCTCGTCGCTGCCGTCGGCCGGGACGGGGAACGCGAGGGTGATCTCCTTGGAGGGGACCAGGATGCGGACCTCGATCGACTGGGGGCTGAGGCGGCCCTCGTGGATCTGGCGGAGGGGTTCGCCGATGGCCACCATCAGGGTCTCGGCGGTGTGGCACACGACGTCTATGTGGACGTCCGGCGAGGAGAAGGCCTCTGTCAGGCGTGGTGCCAGGCCGACCATCGTCGGCTGGGGTTCGCCGCGCAGCGGAGTCGGCGGCTCCGCGATCCGCGGTGGGCTTCCCTTGCTCACGTTGGTCAGGAGGCCCGCTTCCTGGAGGAGGCGGAGTGCCTGGCGTACGGCGCCGCGTTCGACCCCGAACTCCTCCGCCAGGTCGGCCTGCGTGGGCAGGCGGTCTCCTGCCTTGAGGTCGCCGGTGCGGATGCGGTCGCGCAGGGCGTCGGCGATCTCCTGGGGCGAGAAGCTTCTGCTGCCGTTCACTGCCACGTTCTCCTGGGTCACGACCAAACGGTATAACTCTGCCCCATCTTAGGGGAGTTGTTTGGAACCTGATTGTAAGTAGGTGTGAGTAGGTGCCAATCGGGAACAACTTAAGCAGAGTTGGCTGCCAACTTCTCCAAGTTGGTGGAAGTTTTGCTTCCACAGCCCGAAGGGGGAACCACCGTGCCTGCCATCGCCCTCCTCTCCGCCGTCTTCGTCGTCGGCTTCGAGCAGATCGTCCAGTGGAAGTACGGCGCCACCGGGATCATCGGCCTGCTGTTGCTCTCCATCGGCATCAAGGCCAAGAGCCCGGCCATCAGTTCCATCGGGGCCGTCGTCCTGGCCCTGCTGGTCACCGGACCGGCTCTGTGACCGTACGACCCGAAGGCCGCCCCCAAGGTCACGTCAGGTCAGCCACTGCGGGAGGCGATCAGCTCGTGGGTGTCAGTGTGAGCTCCGAACTGATCGTCTCCCACAGTGCGTTGAACCACAGGTGCGACTGCTCCACGAACGTCGTGTCCCGCAGTCCCGCGCCCTGGTCGAAGGCGAACAGCATCGACTGGGTACCCTCCGCGTCGTACATCTCCACCTGCTCGTGGCCGATCTCCTCCTCGCGCTGGGTCAGCGTGTAGTAGGCGAAGAGCGCCTCCGAGCCGTTGAGCAGGTACAGCTTCACGGGCGGGGTGAAGGGCAGCGCGCGGAACGTGATGTGCACGTCGATGCCGTGCGTCGCGCGTAACGCGAGCAGGTTGTGCTTCAACACCTGGCCCTGGGCGTTGCGATGGGCCAGCCAGCGGCGTTGCAGCAGGCCGTCGGCCGGGGCGTCCACGCGGGAGGGGAAGGCGAGGTCGATGTCGCTGCTCGGCAGCAGCACCCGGACGTCGACCTTGGCCGGTTTCAGACGTCCGGCGTGGATCTGGCGCAGCGGTTCGCCGATGGCCAGCGTGAGCGAGACCGCCGTCAGACACAGCGCCTCGATCTCCACGTGCGGCTGCGCGAAGGCCTCCGAAATGCGCGGTCCCAGGCCCACCATCGTGGGCTGCGGCGGGGCTCCCGGGCCGGTCAGCGCCAGGTTGAGGTCGGGGGCCACGGTCGCCGGGCTGCCTTTGGACACGTTGGTGAGCAGCCGCTCGGACTGCAGGATGCGCAGGGCCTGTCGTACGGCCCCGCGCTCGACGCCGAACTCGTCCGCCAGCTTGGCCTGGGTGGGCATGCGCTGGCCGGGCCGCAGTACACCGGACCTGATCCGGGTGCGCAGCTCGTCGGCCAGCTCGCGGTGTGACCACTGTGGCCGTGGTGACCTCGTCCGTCCATTGACGGTGGCGTGTTCCGGGTCCACGACCAAACACTACAACTTCCCGCCATCTTTGGGCAGTTCAAGGAAAGGTGGTTATGAGACGTACCCAAGAGGAGATAACTAGAAGAGAGTTGGTCACCAACTTGACCGACTTGGCCGCCTGGGTCTCTCTCCTGGAGGGGAGCCGAGAGCCCGGCGGCCGGCACCACCACAACTGAACAGCTACGGATGAGTCCAGTCCATCAACAGGCACCAGCGGAAAGGTCGTTCAGGATCAGAAGATGTCCGGGCACCATGGCCGCCTGGACGTACGCAGCAGGGCGTCGGCCACACGGGCGGCGCCCGCTCGTTCTTCCCGCACCCGCCCGAGCGCCGCGAGCCGCACGACCGACTCGTCCCCCAGCCACAGCGTGCCCAACTCCCCGACACTGAGGGTGAGTTCGGCGCTCTCCGTGGTCGGCGTACAGGACGCGCCCTGCGCCGAGGCCTCCAACCGGTAGCGCCCACCGGCCAGTCCGGCGCCGTCGACCACCTCGAACACCAACGCACCCTCCCCCTCGTACGACCGCGCCTCCATGGCCCGTACGACATCCAGGACCCGCACCCACAACCAGTCCGCCTGGGTCGTGATCGTGGCCGCGCGCTGGTCCGGCAGGAGGAGGGGCAGCAGGTCGTCGGGGGCACGCCAGCCCGACTGCACCTTCGTCACCCAGTCGATCGAGCAGATGTGGTGCCAGAGCGCCCGTTCGGCCGCCGGGGTGGTCGCGATCAGCCCCTTCACTGTCGCCGTGTCCTGCGGCTGCTTGGCGTCGGTCCAGGTGTCGTCGCAGACGTACGCGGCCAGGCCCTGCACCTCGCCGTCCGCCGCGCGGTAGAGGGCGTAGAACGGCTCGGTCCACGGCGCGCGCTCCAGGCGTACGACGCCTGTGGTGACCTGCCACCAGCGGTCGTCGCGGTTGACCGCACCGGGCTGGGTGCGGCGCAGGCGCTCGTGCAGTTCGGGGCCGAGTTTGCGTACGTCCTCGCCGTCCACCAGGTCGATACGACCGCCGTCCTCCGGGGCCGACCAGCGCGGGTCCAGGCCGGCGCGCTGGACGTCGATCTCCCACTGGGTCGCCGAGGTGGCGGGGCCGAAGCCGTAGCGGCCGTAGATCCGGTACTCGGCGGCGATGAGGGTGGCTACGACGTCGCCGCGCTCCTTCGCCGCCGCCAGGTCCTGGGTCATCATGCGGGTCAGGAGGCCTCGGCGGCGGTGGGTGGACGTGACGGTGACGTTCGAGATGGCGTCGGCCGGGACCGGTCTGCCGCCCACCGCCGTCAGTTCCTGGGGGAAGGAGCGGAAGGTCGCCACGCAGCGGTTGCCGTCGAAGGCGCCGAGGGTGCGGGTCGGGTCGATGTAGCTGGTGCGGTCGGCGATCTCGTCGTCGGTTACGTGCGGGGTGCGCAGGAAGCCGGTGTTCAGGGCGCGGATCCAGTCGGGGATCTCGGGCTCTGTGACGGGGCGGACGGCGAGATCCTGGGGGTGACTGGTCATGGGATCACGCTAGGTGTCCGAGCGGCGGGGTGTCTCGGGGATTTTTCCTCGCCCCCGCCGCCCCTACCCGTCCCATCCCTGGGGGC